>JAFGKN010000076.1 GCA_016928605.1 Planctomycetota bacterium
AGCGGCTACTACATGGACAGCGCCGAGGAGTACCTCCGCGCCGCGCACGAGATGCGCTCGTGGAGAGGCGGCGCCATCCGTCTCGTCTCCCCGGAGAATCGTCCCAGGTACCGCCGGCAAGTGCAGGCCGGCTTCGGCTTCTACCTCGACATGTTCCTCAACGAGCCCACGAGCCGCTATTACCGCGGTCCGATCGATGGATCCCGCCTCGCCCGCCTGGAAAGAAACCTCGCCTTCGCGCGCGACGCCGCCGATGAGTACGTCTGGGTCTACGGCGAGCAGTGCCGCTGGTGGGGTCCGCCCTTGAGCGTGCCGAAGAGCGTGGGCAAGGGCCGGCTCTGGGAAGAGGCGATGCCCGGCATCACGCGCGCCATCGCCTACGTGCGCGATCCGGTGAGCGCGGCCCGCGGTGACATCGCCAGGTTGCGCGCGGCCGGCTCGCTCGTGAATCTCGCCAGGAACGCGGACTTCGCCCATCCCGCCAGCGAGAAGGAGGATGCGCTGCCGGCGGAGTTCGGCGCCTGGCAGGACGAGAAGACCTCCTCGGGCGAGCTCCGCTGGGACGCAGCCATGGGGGGCGGCGCCGCTCGCGCCGCCGGCGTGCTCTGGGGCTGCTTCATCCAGCCGCATGAGGTGGCGCCCGGCGAGATGTACGCCGCCTGTGCGAGCTGCCTGTCGCGATGCGCATCCCATCCGACGCTGGTCGTGCGCTGGCAGACGGCCGAGGGGCGCTGGACGCGGGAGTCCGACGACCGCACGTTTGTCTTCCGACCGTGCGCGAGCCCGGCGACAGCGGTGGAGACGAAGGGCGCGACGCAGAACGAGGACGCGGTAGAGACTCCTATCGCGGCGGACGCGTCAATCGCGGAGAAGAAGGGCGGCGCGGTGGAGACACCTGGCGCGGTGACACCACAGACAGACGAGTGGCAGCGGGCCTTCGGCGTGGTGACGGTGCCGCCCGGCGCCGGAAAGCTGGTCATCCTGCTGAGCGTCACGGGCCAGGCGGCGGAGGCCGACGTCTGCTGGTTCGACGATCTCGCGCTCTACCGGCTCGGCGGCATCGCTGCTCCGCCCGCCGGAAGCGGCGGTGGGGACTGATGTCTGCTGGCTCGACGATCCGGAGCCGCCCGGCTTCGCCCATCCAGAAGCCGCTTCTTCGTGCGTCGCCGAACAATGAGGTCGCCCTGTCGATCAAGCCTCGACGTTGAGCGTCGAGCACTATACTCATAGACAGCAGCAGGATACCGCAGCTCCACAGGGTCATGTCCCCTGCCCCGAGTGCGCATCGCCGGCGACGGTGATCACCGCGGCGCCGTGGAATCTCCCCTCGCGGAGGTCCTCGAGCGCCTCGGCGGCCCTCTCGAGCGGATACGATGTCACCGCTGTGCGTACAGGGATGCGCGGCGCGAGCGCGAGGAACTCCTCGCCGTCGCGGCGCGTGAGGTTGGCGACCGAGCGCACGACGCGCTCCTCCCAGAGGATCGAGTAGGGGAACGCGGGGATGTCGCTCATGTGGATGCCGGCGCAGACGACGGCTCCTCCCTTGTCGACGGCGCGGAGCGCGGCGGGGACGAGCGCTCCGACCGGCGCGAAGATGATGGCCGCGTCGAGAGGCCGCGGCGGGGCCTCGTCGGATCCTCCGGCCCAGATCGCGCCGAGGCGGCGCGCGTACTCCTGCCGCTCGCGGTCGCCGGGCGACGTGAAGGCGAAGACCTCGCGCCCCTGATGGACCGCGACCTGGATCAGGATGTGGGCCGCCGCGCCGAACCCGTAGAACCCCAGGGTCTCGGCATCGCCGGCCATCTGCAGGGAGCGGTAGCCGATGAGGCCCGCGCACAGCAGCGGCGCGGCCTGCAGATCGGGGTAGCCTTCGGGTATGGGAAAGCAGAACCGCGCATCGGCCGCGCAGAGCTCGGCGAATCCGCCGTCGATCTGGTAGCCGGTGTACCGCGCGCCGTCGCAGAGGTTCTCGCGGCCGCCGCGGCAGTGGCGGCACTGGCCGCAGGATCCGCCGAGCCAGGGGACTCCGACGCGCGCGCCCGGCTCGAGCCCGGAGACTCCCTCGCCGAGGGCCGCCACCACGCCGACGATCTGGTGCCCGGGGATGACCGGCTGCTTGGGGCGAGGCAGGTCGCCGTCGATGACGTGCAGGTCGGTGCGGCAGACGCCGCAGGCGCGGACGCGGATCAGCACCTCGCCGCGGCCGGGCGCGGGGTCGGGGACCTCCGCGAGCCGGAGCGGCCGGCGGGGCGCGTCGAGGATCATGGCGCGCATGGATCGGGCTCCTTCTCGAGGGAGCAGTGCGGCCGCGGCAGGCGAGGAGGGCAGCGGCAGCACGCGCTCCGCCTGGCGCCGCTCAAAGGTCACGAGCAACGGACTCCGGCCGCGGCGTTCATCCGGAGTCGAGGGAGCCAGCCAGGCCCCACCGGGCCTCGTCAGGCGACATCACGCTGTATCACGCTACAGCAGAAAGCACGCCGTATCACGCTGCATCACGCGACATCACGCCCCATCAGGCCTTGAGCGGATTCGGACCGATCTCCTTCAGCGCAGCGACCATCTCCGAGGCGACCTGCGCGAAGCGCGCGCCCTCCGAGGCCGAGACCCACTCCAGGCGAAACCGCTCCGGCTCGAGGCCGAAGTCCTCCAGCGCCATCTCGATGGCCTCGGCCCGCTGCTGGGCTCGGAGGTTCCCATCCCTGTAGTGGCAGTCTCCGGGGTGGCAGCCGCAGACGAGCACGCCGTCCGCGCCGCTGTTCAGCGCGTCGATCACCATGTTGGGGTGCACCATGCCGCTGCACATCACCCGGACGATGTGCACATTCGACGGGTACTGCTGCTTCGCGGTGCCCGCGGCGTCCGCTCCGGCATACGAGCACCAGTTGCAGCAGAAGCTCACGATCACGGGCTCGAATCCGTTCTCTTCCATCTAGCTGGCCTCCAGAAGAGCGTTCACCATGGCGGAGAAATGGTCGGGCGAGAAGTTGCGCACGTGAGCCCCGCGCTTGGGACACGTCGCCATGCAGGAACCGCAGCCCTTGCACAGGGCCTCGTTGATGTCGACGGTCTTCTTGATCTCTCCTCCCCTCCTGTACTCGATGAGCGTGATGGCGTGGGCGGGGCAGGGCTCGACGCAGTAGGCGCAGCCGTCGCAGTTCTCGTCCACCACGCGCGAGATGACAGGGGACGTTGTCAGCGAGGGGTGCGCGAGGATGCAGGCCGCGCGGGATGCGGCAGCCTCTCCGCTGATGAACGAGGACAAGGCCGAGACTTCATCGCGCGCATCGCCGCACAGGAAGACTCCATCGGTCGTGCTGTCGAGGGTGTTCAGGTTTCCCAGGGCGGAGACGAGAAAGCCATCCTCGTCGCGGGCGAGATAGAGGGCTTGCTCGAAACCTTCAGTCACCCCCATCGCCTCCTTCGTGGCCACGACGACGGCGCCGACGGCGACTTCCTGCTCGCCCTCCGCGTTGCGGATGGTCGCCGTGTAGTTGCCGACGAACCCCGCGATGGCGCTTGCGGCAGAGCGGGGGTGAACCGTTACGGCTGGATCATCCCTGACGGTCTCCAGGGCGCGGGCCGCGACCGCCCGGATCTTCTCCGGAAAGGCGGAGCCCGGCTCATCTCCGGCGATGACGAGGTGCGCGGCGAAGCCCATGCGCCCCAGCGCGGCGGCGCAGGCGATGCCCGCCGGCGTCCCCCCCAAGACCAGGCAGCCCTGGGTGACCGGTAACTCCTTGGCCTGGAGCGGCTCGAGCAGGGCCGCCCTGGCCACGCCCATCCTCAGGAGCCGCTTCGCCTTCCGCAGCACGGCTTCCTTGCCCTCTCGCGCGTGCACCCACGTGCAGTGATTGCGAAGGTTGACGATCTCCAGCAGGTGGCGGTTGAGGCCGCCGGCCTCTGCGATCATCTGGAAGAGGGGCTCATGCGTCCTCGGCGAGCAGGCGCCCACGACGATCCGGTTGTACTCGCCGCTCGAGAGGAGCTCCTTGATCATGGTGCCGTCGCACCCGAACGGCGTGATTCCGACATGGGCCACGCGAGGCAGCTCAGCGACGTAGTCGGCGAGCTTCTGCACGTCCAGAGCCCCCGCGATGTTCATGCCGCAACGGCAGATGACGACGGCGATCCTCGGCTCGTCGGCGGGCTTCACATCCAGGAGCTCCGGAGCGGGCGGAGGCGCCGTCTCCGTCCCTCTGCCTTTCGCGAGCCGCGCCGC
>JAFGKN010000541.1 GCA_016928605.1 Planctomycetota bacterium
CATCTCCAACCGCTTCGGGGAGACCTTCGCGGCGGCCGGAGACCGCGAGCTGCTGCCGCGATCCCCCATCGTCTTCGTCGATGGCTGCGGAACGCTGCCGGTCGGCTCTCCTCTTCTTCACTCGCTTATCGAAAGGGGCGCTCTGGGCTACTGCGGCGCCACGGCCACGGTGCAGGGCATGACCCCCAGCCGCTATACCAACGAGCTCGTCGAGCACTTCCTGGCCGCGCTCGAGAAGGAGCCATCCTCGACGCTGCCCCGCCTTCTCGCGAGCGCGCGCGCTGCTTACGTCGAGGGGCATACCGGCCTCGCCGAGCTCCTCCGGCAACTCGCGAAGAACGGCGAGGTACTGCTCTCCGGCGACGACGCCTCCCACCTTCTCGCGGTGACCGAGTGGGTCTATTACGGAGATCCGCGGGCCGCGATCCCCGCTATCGGCGCGCCGCGCCCCCTGAGCCGGAAGCTCGCGGGCCTGGACGAGCCGGCGCGCCTTGCTCCCGATGCTCCGTCCTGGCGAGCCGAGTTCACGGCGGAGGAGGGCGACGGGCAGGCCGTGCTGGCGCTGTTCGTGGATGTCCCGCGCGCTGACCGCGGCCGCTTCCGCCTCTCGGTCCATCTCGACGGCCAGGAGCGTTACCAGCTCGACGGCCGAAGCGACACCGTGTACCAGAATCTCGGGCAGGACTGCCGGGGAGGCCACATCCGCGGCGATCTCTACCAGGGTCGCTATCTTCTTCCTCTCTCCGGGAGCCGCATCGGCGCGGGCCGCCGCGAGCTGGAAGTCCGTCTCGCTGCGGGGGAGTCGGCGGAGATCGCCCCCGGCACGGAGATCGTCGTCTGGCCGCCGGACTTCGCCGAGGCGATCGGGCTCCGCCACGCCCCTCTCCCCCGGTCTTCTGCGAGGACGATTCTGCCGGTGAACGGATATGGCCGCTTGTTTTCTCCGGGCCCCCTCTACTCGCAGTTGTCGGGACAATCCGGAACCGTCACGCAGCCGAGCCCCAGTACCGGCGGCGGCCCGCCGAGGAAGAGGTACTGGAAGATGTTGATGGCATCGGAGAGATTCAGGCCATTGTCTCCGTTCGCATCGAGCAGGGTCAGGTTCGAAGGATGCGCGGTCGTCCCGTTTCCGCAGGGAAGCCGCGCCGGGGAGCCGAGATAGAGGTAGCCGAGCAGACAGATGCCATCGGACATGTCGAGCTGGCCGTCGCTGTTACAGTCGCTGGGCCGCTGGCCTCTTTCCTGAGGTTCGGGGTTGAGAGGATCGGGATCCTCGCCGTCGCGCAGGCCATCTCCGTCCGTATCCGAGCTGAGGGGGTTCGTGCCGAGCTTGATCTCCTCACCGTCCGTGAGGCCGTCGCCGTCCGTGTCCCGGTTGTACGGCTTCGCGCAGTAGAACTCGATCTCGTCCTCATCCGAGAGACCGTCGCCGTCGTCGTCCGGATCCTGGGAGTTGATCGATCGGTCGTCGTCGAAGTCCCCGTCAGGGTCATAGAAGATGGAGGCCGAGTACGTGTACGACTCGGCTCCGGAAGCGTTCCGGTACTTGCAGTAGACATGCCGATCGCCGGGACGCCGGCCGTCCCCGAGACGGTAGCTCACCTTGTCCCTCTCCAGTGGTGCCCACCTCGAGAGGCGGAAGCTCGGCGTGGTCGACAGGATGAACTCCCTCGCCCGGCTGGTCATGTCCAGGTTCACGATCACATCCAGCGTGTCCGTGATGGGAGAGCCGCAGTTGATCGCCACGTAGCCCTCGGGCGGGAGAGGGTCTTCGAGCGGGATGCCGACGACCGCCTCCGTGGGAGGAGATGTCTCCCCGCCCGGTCCCTCGAGGACGAAGCGGTAAAAATGCGGAACGCCGACCTCCAGGTCGCGATCGACGTGGATGCCGAAGTCGGGCGACTCTCCTTCGACGGTCGCGATGCGCTCGAAGCGGTCGGGCTCGCCGATCGCGCGATAGATGTGCACGAGCATCCTACAGCGATCCACGGGAGCCGAGTAGACGAGGACGTTCGCGCGCCGGATGGGCCTCACGCCGTCGCGGTCGCTGTCGCTGACGCGCTCTATCAGGCCGAAGCTCGTCAGCTTGCAGATGCGGTCATCCGCCGGATCGAGCGGATCGGCGCCGCGCCTCACCTCGGAGCCGTCCGACTCGCCGCCGTCGTCGGTGTCCGGGTCGAGGGGATCGGTGCCGCGCTCGTACTCCTCACCGTTCGGAAGCCCGTCGCCGTCCGGATCCTCGCGGTCGTCGGGCTTGTCGGGATCGGTTCCGTTCGCGATCTCCCAGCGATCGGGCATGCCGTCCTGATCGCCATCGGGATTCAGCTCGCGATCGATGACGATCTGGAACGCTCCATTCGCGTAGCGAGTGAAGGACTCCTCGAGGTTCGACCTGCCGGTCGCCACGAAGGAGACGTTGTAACTGCCGCGCTGGCCTGGCACTTCCCCGCTCTGGTCGTCCGGGACGCCGCCGCTGCTTCCCAGAGAGGTCCGCGTGTAAAGCGCCGCGTAGAATCCATCGTCGGCCTCTCCATCGTCGTGCCCTCCGTCATCGTGGAGCTCGATCCCGTCGATGCTTCCATCCGGGCGCTCGATCTCGCCCTCGATGACGGCGCCCACAACCGGTCCTTTCCCGTCGGTGACCGCGGCCGCGATGTAGATGGGCTGGCCGGCCAGGAAGCGGAAGCGGGGCAGCGCCGGTCCCGCGCCGGGAAGCTGGCCGATGAGGAGATCCAATCGCACGCCGCGGACGAGAATGCCAGAGAGCCCGCCGATGACCTGCGCGCCGCTCCGAGAGCTCGAGATGCGCGCGCTCCACCGCCTCGCTCCCGGAGAGATCCGGCCTCTGAACTGGTAGACCTTGTGCGCAGGGCCCTGGAAGATCTCGACAGGGTGAGTCGCGGCCAGGACCTCGGTCCCATCCGGATCGAACAAGCGCACTGCGAGATTGGCCGAGCGCTCATCCCATTTGAAGAAGAAGACGGCGGAGGCGATATCGCTCTCTCTCAGATCGAAGTCGTGGGTGATCGACGAAGCCGCTTCGATCCGCTCCATGAAGTAATCGAGGCGCCCGCGCCTGCCGAGCCTTTCCGAGATCGTCTCGTACACGTCGCCGAGACGGTTGGGAAGCGTCAGCAGCGAGGGAGAGATGGGGCTCTTCGTGCCGCTCTTCTCGGCTCCGCTGCCCTTGGCATCCGTCACATCCACGTAGTAGTAGTCCCCCGTGGTGTCCGCCGAGATCTGAAGCAGAAGCTCCTGGTTGGTCTCCGGTCCCAGGGCGATGCAGTTGATCACCGTTCCGCTCGCGAAGACTCTGGGCCGCACCGGATCCAGAGCGGGACCGGCCATGCAGGTCGTCGTCCGGTCCCAGTAGCGCCCCTCGTTCTCCATGCCGTCGCTCAGCAGGATGATGTGCCGGATGTCGAGATCCATGGTGGCCACCTCGTCCAGCTGATTCTCCGCGCGGTTGATGCCGTCGCCGATCGATGTCATGCCCGCGGCGGTCACCGCGCCGATCGCCGTCTTGGCCGCCGTCCGGGCCGCGTCCGTCACGTCGCTCAGAGCATGGATGCTCTGAGAGTCCTCGTTGCACTCGGAGTCATCGCCGTTGAACGTGATGGCGCCCAGGCGGTCGCCCGTGCGCGCGGAGTCCACGAAGAGCTCTGCAGCCGCCTTGGCTACAACGATCTTGGGGCTCTCTGTCGGATACTTCATGCTCCCGGACTTGTCGAGGACGATGGCCTGGTTCAGGATGTAATCGCCGTAGAGGATGGACAGCGCCGAAGAGGCGGTCTGGCCGCAGAGTCCAACGGCCAGTGTGTAAGATCCGTCGCTCGCTTGCTCCGGAGCCTGCACGACGAGCCAGTAATCCCCGGCCACATAGGCTCCGCTGAGCACTTCGGCGGAGAGCCCGCCCACCGTCACCTCGAAGTCCTCAAAGTCGAGCCCCTTGATCGACGCGGATCCGGCCGGAGTCAACGCCGATAGACCTTCGACTCGCAGCCGCGCGATGAACCGCCCGGGATCGCTGCGGGACCCCACGAGCGCGGGTCGCGTCATGGTCGGCCGGAGAAGGCTGAGCTTGACGACGCCGGTGGCGAACTCGTAGTCGAAGTCGGTTGTCGTCTCGAGCCCGGTCAAGACCACTCCCAGCTTCACGAAGGGATCGCTCGTCGGCTGGTAGATCGCCCGGTAGAAGGTCTTGCCCTTGCCCTTGCCCAGCGCGGCCGCGCGGTCTCCAGACTTGATTCCGACGAGCGCCCAGCCCATGACTTCATCGGCGTCGCCGCGGAACCCCATGACACTGCACTCGGCCACGGCGGTCGCCGACACCTCGAAGTAGCGGTTCGCGTAGCGCGTGACCGAGATCGTCCCGCTCGACGTCATCGTCTTGGCCTCCCTGTCGACCGGATCGAAGGCGGCCCCACCGCCCCCCGGCGTCTCGTCGACGTAGAAGTAGCGGTGCGAGTTGGGCAGGGCTGCCACGTCGAGATCGTGCGTGAAGCTGGCGATGCCGAAGTCGCGGAAGAAGTCATCGAAGGTCTTGCCGACGTTCTTGCCCGCGGCCATGGCCTGCACCGTCAGCTTCAGCTCCTCGACCGCATCGTCGGTCGAGTTGTTCGCCGTGTCCTGGATCCTCTCCCAGAACCTGCGGACGAAGTCGATCCCGAGATGCGGCTCGCCGGCGGCATCGCCGAGCTGCTCCATGGCGTAGGTCATGAAGAGAGCGCCCTTGTAGTTGTTGTCATCGGCGAAGAGATAGCGGTTCGGAGATGCGAGGTAGTCGTTCACCTCGCCCACGAACAGCGTCGAGGCGGGATCCGAATCGTGGTCGGCGAAAGCCTTGTCCTCGATCGCGCGGGCCGTGGACTCGCGCGCCCAGCGCTGGACGACCGGCCAGGAGTTGTTGTAGCTGTACTGGGTCGTATGGAAGTACTCGTGGAGCGCGGTGGACCGGCTCCGAGGCTCCGTGTGCAGCATCAGGTTCGGAGCGTCGATGGAGATGCCGCCCGGGCTCGCACCTCCGACATTCGTGGCATTGTAGATGTCGACGTCGAAATCGGGAAGCGATGTCACGTAGGGCGTCTGGAAGCTGAACGGCGCCAGCGTGATGGCGTCGTACGACACGCCGATGGCGTCGCGGATGTCCTCGGCCTTGTTGAGAGGGCAGTAGTCGCTGCTCGTGGCGTCGCTGTCGTCGTAGGTGATGTCGAACTCGACCGCCCCCTTCGTCAGCTCCAGCGTGTCTGCACTCAGAAAGCCTCCCATTCCAAGCACGCCGAGCGCGATGACCACCAGCGCGATCGGCGACAGCAGAGAGATGTGCCGCCTCATGTCGTTACCCTTTCAATGACAAGACCCGTCTCCGTGACCAACGCTACTCGCGCCAGCATGCGCCTTGCGAAAGGGCGAGTCAAGCTGATTCCAGGCATGTTGGGGAGAGACCAAACCGGTTGCCGCGGCCCTCCGTTTCTGTTTTCATCGGGGGGCTGTTCTCGCCGGAAGGGATGGATGGAGACTCCATCGGGAAGATGGAAGAGCTGGAGACGAAGAGGGCTCTGATGTCACACCGATCACTCGCGCGCCTGCTACCGCCGGCGTCGGCAGCGATCCTCGCGACCGCCATCGCCTGCGCTGTCGATCTCCACGTGGCTCCCGGCGGCAAGGATAGCCAGCCCGGAACGTACGAGCAGCCGTTCGCCACGTTGCAGCGCGCCCAGCAGGCGGCGCGCGCGGCAGCGGCGAAAGGCGCCGTCACCGTCCGCATCCACGGCGGAACGTACTACCTCGCGGAGACCCTGGTCTTCACCGCGGCCGACTCGGGGACGGAGCAGGCTCCCGTCATCTACAGAGCGGAGCCGGGCCAGGATGCCGTTCTGAGCGGCGGCGCGAGGCTCGAGCTCCAGTGGCGGCTGTACCGCGATGGCATACTCCAGGCGAGCACTCCGGAAGACCTGGAGATCGACCAGCTCTTCGTGAACGGCCAGCGCCAGCCGATGGCGCGCTATCCGAACTACGATCCGGACGTCCTCGTCTACGGCGGCTACGACCGGAATTGCTTCGCGCCGGAGCGCGCCGCTCGGTGGAAGGATCCCGCGGGCGGCTACATCCATGCCATGCACTCCGCGAGCTGGGGCGGCATGCACTACCGCATCACCGGCAAGGACGCCGAGAACCGTGTGACGTACGAGGGCGGCTGGCAGAACAACCGCCCCAGCCGGATGCACGGCGAGCATCGCTTCGTCGAGAACATCTTCGAGGAGCTGGATGCGCCCGGCGAGTGGTTCCACGACGCTAAGACCCGGACGCTCTACTGCTATCCACCGGAAGGAGTCGACCTGAAGACGGCGACCGTCGAGGTGGTCCGCCTGCGCCATCTGATCGAGCTGCGCGGATCCAAGGAGAGCCCCGTCCGGTGGATCACTCTCCAGGGGCTGACGTTCCGCCACGCGGCGCGCACGTTCATGGAGAACAAGGAGCCGCTCCTGCGCAGCGACTGGACGACCTATCGGGGCGGCGCGGTCTTCCTCACGGGCGCGGAGGACTGCCGGCTGATCGACTGCGAGCTCGACCAGGTCGGCGGCAACGCCATCTTCGCGAGCGCGTACAACCGGCGCATCGCCGTCCGCGGATGCCACATCCACGAGAGCGGTGCCAACGGCGTCGCCTTCGTCGGCAGCCCCGACGCCGTGCGCAGCCCCCTCTTCAACTACGGCGAGACGTTCGACTACGCGAAGATCGACCGCACGCCAGGCCCGCGCGGCGACGACTACCCGGCGGACTGCATCGTCGAGGACTGCCTCATCACGCGGAACGGCCGCGTGGAGAAGCAGACGGCGCCGGTCCAGATCTCCATGGCAGAGTCCATCACCGTGCGCCACTGCTCCATCTACGAAGTGCCGCGTGCCGGCATCAACATCAGCGAAGGGACCTGGGGCGGCCACCTCATAGAGTTCTGCGACATCTTCGACACCGTGCTCGAGACCGGCGACCACGGCTCGTTCAACTCCTGGGGCCGGGACCGCTACTGGCATCCCGACCTGCGCACGGTCGATCGAGAGGTCGCCGCCGATCCCGCGCTGCCGTTCCTCGATGCCCGCCGGCCGACCGTCCTGCGAAACAACCGCTGGCGCTGCGATCACGGCTGGGACATCGACCTCGACGACGGCTCGACCAACTATCGCATCGAGAGCAATCTCCTCCTGCGCGGCGGGCTCAAGATGCGAGAGGGCTACCGCCGCATCGCCACGAACAACATCCTGGTCAACGACACGCTCCACCCCCACTGCTGGTTCGAGAAGAGCGGCGATGTGTTCCGGGGCAACATCGTCATGGGCAGCTACCGGCCGGCAGTCATGAACATCGCGAAGTGGGGAGAGACCGTCGACTTCAACCTCTTCACGACGAGCGAGGACGACCGCGCGCGCTTCGCGAAGAACGGCTGCGACGAGCACTCCATCGTGGGCGATCCGATGTTCGTCGATCCGGAGAGCGGAGACTTCCGCGTTAGGGATGGATCGCCAGCGCTGGCGATCGGCTTCCAGAACTTCCCGATGGACCGCTTCGGCGTGCGCAAGCCGGAGCTGAGGGCCATCGCCCGCACCCCGGAGATCCCCGCCCTCCGCCAGCCGGCCGGCGCGGACCGGATGCGGCCAAGGAAGGGTACGAGCAGCGCCGCGTCTCGATCCAGGTGATCGAGCTCGAGGAGAAGGACGGCCGGCTCGCGTGCGACCGCGACCGCCCGACGCCCACACGGCTCGTGGCGCCGTGAAGCCCTAGTCCGAGGCGCGCACGACCCGGATCGTCACCGGCCCCAGCAGACCTGAGGGGAGGAGAGGGGAGTCCTTCGTGATGCGGGTGATGTTGGTACGTGTGCGGCGCTCGCCGGGCGGCAACCGCTCGTCGCCGACCAGCCGGTTCGTCCACTGGTTGACGACCTCGATCTCGAGGCGGTTCCCAGTGGCGCGGACGGCCTCCGTGATGTCGATCTCGAAGGGCGGTGTCCAGATGATGCCACAATCGCGGCCGTTGAGCCGCACGCGCGCCATCTCGCGGACATCTCCGACGTCGAGGCAGATGCGATCTCCGCCGCCGGCTCTCGTCGCGGGCAGGTCGAACGTCTTCTCGTACGTTGCGGTCCCCGAGTAGTACCTGACGCCGCTCGACGGGTGCTCCGTCCAGTCGATCAAGCGCTCGAAGACGCTCTCCCGCGGGCCGCCCCACTCCGGATCGAAGCGCACGGTCCAGGGGCCCGTCAGCTCGGCGAGCTGGACGGACTCCGGAAAGTTCGGCGCGCCTGCCCCCGACTCGCGCGCGCCGATCGGCTCGCGGAACACCACGAAGACCGATCCGAAGGGAGGAAGCCTCAAGGGCACGATGGTCCGCCCCTCGCTCTGGCGGAAGTCGGTGGCTGCGCGGATGCGGCCGGTCACCGGATCCCAGATCTCCGGCCGCCGGCCCGAGACGCG
>JAFGKN010000077.1 GCA_016928605.1 Planctomycetota bacterium
CCTCCGCCTGGACCTCGACGAGATCGTCCAGGACACCTTCGTCCGCGCCTACGAGTCCCTGCGGAGCTTCCGCGGCGATGACATCCCATCGTTTGCGCGCTGGCTCATGGGGATCGCGAGAATCGCTGTCATCCGTGCGGCGAGCCCGCCGGGCGCGGGGCAGCTCGCCCTCGGCGACGGCATCGCCGCCGAGGCCGGCGCCTCCCCGAGCGCAGCCCTGCGGCGAGAGGAGCGCTTCGAGAGGCTCCAGGTCTCGCTGGACACCCTGACCGGCGACTACAGGGAAGTCCTCTACCTGGCGCGGATCGAGGGGCTCTCCATGAAGGAGATCGCGGACCGGATGGGCCGATCTCCGGAGGCGGTGAAGAAGCTCTTCGGGCGCGCTCTGGCAAAGCTGCGGGAGCGCTTCGGCGACACGGAGAGCTTCCACCTGCCGGACCGCCAGCTCCACCTGGAGGGAGGGGGTCATGAGGACTGACGAGCCCGGCGGGCCTTCCAGGGAGGATCGGTCGAGAGATCTCGACGACATCGTCGCCGAGTACGCGGACCGGATCAACGCCGGCGAGACCATCCGGCCCGAGGACATCCTCGCCGAGCATCCTGCGCTCTGCGTCGAGATCCTCGACCAGCTCCAGGCGTTCGTCTCGGTGCGCCAGCCCGCGGACGGAGGCCGGGAACTCGGCACGCTTGGCGACTACACGCTCCGCCGCCAGATCGGGCGCGGAGGGATGGGCGTCGTGTACGAGGCGTGGGAGAACTCGATGGACCGCCGGGTGGCCCTCAAGGTCCTCCCCGCGGCGGTGGCCGTGGACAACCGGGCTCTGCTCCGCTTCCTCCGCGAGGCCAGGACCGCGGGCCAGCTCGCGCACCCGAGCGTCGTCCCCGTCTACGCACTGGGGGTCAAGGATCAGACGCCCTACTACGCGATGGAGCTCGTGGACGGCGAGACGCTCGCGCAGATCCTGCGGAGCCTCAAGGGAGCGGAGCCGGACGCCGCGACGCCCTTCGGGCGCAAGGACGACCTCCGGTACTTCATGAACATCGCCGAGAGCTTCGCCGAGGTCGCCGAGGGCCTCCAGCATGCGCATTCAAAGGGCGTCGTCCACCGGGACATCAAGCCGTCGAACCTGATCCTCGACCGCGCCGCGAACCCGGCTGGCGGCGGGTTTCCGGGATGCGCGCCGGGCCGCCTTCGCATCCTGGACTTCGGGCTCGCTCACCTGGAGGGCCAGGCGAGCCTCACCCTGAGCGGCGATCTCGTCGGCACCGTTCTCTACATGAGCCCCGAGCAGGCCCGGCGGCGCAAGGATCCCGTCGACGCCCGCAGCGACGTCTACTCCCTCGGAGCAACTCTCTACGAGTTGCTCGCATCCCGGCCGCCCTTCCTGGGCAGAGATCACCAGGAGACGCTGAGCCAGATCATCGAGAAGGAGCCGGTCAGGCCCGCCGAGCTCAACCCGAGGGTGCCGCGCGACCTCGAGACGGTGGTCCTCAAGTGCCTCGAGAAGGACCGGATGGACCGCTACCGGACCGCGGAAGCCCTGGCGCAGGATCTGAGGCGGTTCGTGCGGGGTGATCCCGTCGAGGCGAGAGCGCACCCCCGGTGGGAGAGGATCGCGCGGCGGATCTGGAAGCAGCGGCTGAAGATCATCGTCGCCAGCCTCCTTCTCCTCCTCCTCGCCGCCGTGGTGGTCCTTCTCGTCCAAGTGTGGTGGGACGGCTACCGCCAGCGCCGGGCCGACTATGCCCCGGCCGTCAATGCGGCCGTCCAGATGGTGTACTTCGGGGGGTCCTCGGCACGCATGGGGCTCGAGAGAGGGCGGCGGTTCGACCCGGGCGGCTTCTTCGTCGGGGAGGAGGAGCCGGCCGGCTCCGCATCGCCGCTCCGGCAGGCCGTGGAGAAGCTCGAGCGTCTCGCTCTCGACGTCCCGGAGCGGCCGGATGCCTGGTACCACAAGGCCCGGGGGCTCCTGCTCCTCGGGCGGGACGAGGAGGCGCTGGTTGCTCTCGACCGGGCGATCGCTGCCGACCCGGAGTTCGTCCCGGCGTTCATCCTCAAGGCCGCCATCTTCGAGAAGCAGCGGGAGGAGGACCTCGCTCACGGGGAGCTGGAAAGGGCCGAGCGCGCCGCGGTGAGCGAGTGGGCCAGGGACCTGATCGCGGCGTACCGGGCCGTGGAGGCCCTGGACTGGGAGGCCGCCGCGCAGTCCTTCGGCCGCGTCGTGGACGGAGAGACGCTCGAGATCGCGAGGGGAGGCCGCGAGCGGTACGTCGGGTCTCTCGCGGAGACGCACATCAGCCGCGGAGTCGCCCACTTCAAACGCCGGGAGTTCACCACGGCGGGCATGGACTTCTGGGTCGCGAAGGCCTTCTGGCGCGATGCGCTCGACCCGATCCTCCTCCTGGGCGAGACGCTGATCCTCGACGGGAAGAAGGAGACGGCCGAGGAGATCCTCGACGCTTTCTACCGGAGGACCGAGCGGAAGGACGAGTCGGCGCTCGCCATCTCCGTCCGCCTGTTCTACCTCGGGCAGCACGAGCGCGGCCTCCGCTGGGCGGACCGCGTGCAGGACGAAGTGGTCCGGACGCGCGCGAGGATGGCGCACCTGTATCTCATGTGGCGATCGGCTGAAGCCACGCTCGAGGCGCGGGAAGTCCCGGCGGGGATGGACGACGCCCGCTTCTGCGGCAACCTCGCGCTCGCGTGTGTCAGGCAGAAGGAGCTCGCGGCCGCGAGGTCCCTCTTCCTCCGCGCCGTCAGGCTCGAGCCGCGGAACGCTCTGATGTGGCGCGCGCTCGGTGCGCTCTCGACCGCCGCCGGCGACTTCGATGCTGCCCGCGAGCAGTTCGAGCGCTCCCTGAGCTTCACGGAGGTGCCGCCCACGCAGTTCTACCTCGCGGAGGCCCTCTTCATCATGGGAGACTTCCAGGGCGCCGAGGCGCAGTTCCGGAGGGCGGCGGCCATCTTCTCCAGGTGGGGCTTTCCCGACATCCGTATCCACGGCGCGATCGGCGATCTGGTCGTCGGGAGGAATCACGGGGCGCTCCTCGAGCACATGGGGAAGCCCCGCGAGGCTCTCGAGGAGTACCTCAAGGTGCTCGATGGCCTGCCCGGGGAGATGTGGATCCACGAGCGCCTCGCGAGCCTGCTGCGGAGCGAGGTCTCGGCGGAGTTCTGGGCTGCCGTCGACGCCTGGATCGAGCCGGCGCGGAACGGCCCTCCGCCGCCGGGCGCATCGAGCGATGCGACGCCGCCCGATCCCCCCTGGTGCGCGGCGGCGGCCCTCGCCCTCGCGCATCACCCGACGGCGCCCGATGCGGGCAAGGCCCTCGAGCACGCCCGCCTCGCGGTCGAGATGACGCGGGGGAACCATGCGGGCCTGCTCGCGACGCTCGCCGAGGTCGAGGAGGCGTGCGGCGACCTTCCCGCTGCGGTCGCGGCGCTCGAGAGGGCGGCGGCGCTCCCGGAGGCCGATGTCTCCCTCGCGGCAGCGCTCGCGTCCTCCCGCCGGAGGCTCGCGCCGGGCCTCGCGAGCTTCGCGACGCTCGATGCCTTCATCGGCGATGGAGGCGTCGAGATCCTCGTCCCGGAGGATGCGGAGTGGGCCTTCCTCCGGGGGCTCGCCTCTCCTCCGGAGGGGCTCGAGTGGACCCGGGCGGACTTCGACGACAGCGGCTGGGAGCGGGGGAAGAGCCCCCTCGGCTACGGCCTCGCGTACTTCTGCTCTACGCGGATCGACGGCATGGCCGGCGCCTACCCCTGCGTGTACGTCCGGAAGCTCTTCGACGCCGCCGATCCCGGAGCCTTCCGGGAGCTGCGGCTCGAGGTGTGGGCGGACAACGGCTTCGTCGCGTACCTCAACGGCGCCGAGGTGGCGCGCGCGAGGCTCGAGACGCCGGACGACGAGAAGATCTTCGCCTTTTCTCCGGTCCACGGGCAGCCGCACGCGCGGCCCCTGCCCTACGCCGTGAGGATCGACGCGAGCCGGCTCTCCGCGGGCGCGAACTGCCTCGCCCTGCGCGGCGTGAACCACTCCG
>JAFGKN010000542.1 GCA_016928605.1 Planctomycetota bacterium
CGATCGGGCACCTGCGATGTGTCGGCGATCGTGACGACGTTCCGAACGGGCCGGCCGGCCAGCTTCATTCCGTCCCGGTAGACGAGGCGGCCCACGTCGAGGATCGGAGAGAACTGGGGCTCGACGTGGAGCTTCGCGATGCGCACGGTTCCATCGGGAGGCAGGGTTATGTCTTCTCTCAAGGACAGAAGCACTGCGGAGACCGCTCCCTGGCCCTGGGGCCCATCGCCCACTACGAGGTCGGGATCGACGACCTCGCAAATGACGAAACCCTCATCCACGAGGCCCGGGGGATCAGCGCCCGTCCAGGTCGCCACGGTTCCCGCGGTGGTGGCGGAGACGATATCCACCTTCTCAGCGGCGATGCTGAAGGACCAGCCCTGAGCGCCGGCGCCGACGGTGTTGTTGGCGGTCGTCAGCGTGGCGAAGACCCGGTAGTAGCCTTCCTGGGGCTCCACCTCAAAACCGAGCGTGAAGTCCGCCAGCCTCGGCGGCTCGACGGTCTCCATTCCGGCGCACACTCCCGGATCGAGGGGCGGCAAGTCGACGCAGCCGCCTCCCCAGGTCAATGCGTTGAGAAGGCAAACGGCGTCCGACCCATCTGGGCCGCGACCATCTCGGTTGATCTCCGCCGCCTCGAGGCAGGGAAGCGGTTCGCCTCCCCGGAGGAAGGTCAAAAGGCGCACTGCGTCGCTGACGTCGACGGCGCCGTCGGCGTTGATGTCTCCACGCACGATCTCGCCCGAGACGATCGGCATCCGGCACAGAAGAACGATCGAGAGGGCGGCAAGCCCGGAAAGCCAGAAACAACCCCGGGGACCCGGTATTCCGAACATCTCGTGAATCATGGCTTCCTCTCCTTGAGGTCTCTATCGAGAGTGAGCTGAAAGGTGTACCTACAGCACGGCGGAGCCGCCGGAACCTTCGTCTCGGCGCCTCGATATCGGTACTGCAAGCGCCCGCTGGTCTGTGACAGGCTTTTCGTTCTTTTTCCGCCTCCCCCCGGGTGCCGGGCACCGGCGGCGTCCCCTCACCTCACCGAGTCTCGATCGTTGCGAGCCATGCCTGGAAGTCCTCCCGCCCGCGGAGGGGCTCCAGACGGGGATCCTGCCGCGCCCTCTCGGGACTCTGGAAACCGAGGTCCGAGCTGGCTTTGAGGAAATGCACCGCCTCCCTCGCGTACTCGTCCACCGCCTGTGCTCTGAACTCCTCCGTCAGGCTCTCATCCTCTAGGATCAGCGCGATGGCCTGGGCCAAGGCGCCCGCGAAGTCGAAGTGCAAGCTGGCGTCGTCCCCGAATTCCCCGGCCGCCTCTCGCGCGAACTCCAACGCCTTCGAGTGCTCCTTCAAAACGATGCCGATCTTCAGGATACTGGTGAACATCATGAGGAGGCCGTTCCGGGCTTCGGGATCTCCCGGATCGTGACGGCGCGCTGACTGCAAGGCCCCGAACGCCAGAAGGAGCTGCGCTCTCGCCTCGCGAAAGTCGTCTTCGGAGGCAAGAAGATTGGAGAAGTTGTAGAGGAGCCTCGCGAGAAGAAGCTGGGTCTCTTTGCGCTCCGGAAGCTTCTCGGCGAGCTGTGTCTGGAGGTGGATCCCCTCGGAAAAGGCCTTTCTGGAATCTTCGAACCTCTTGGTCTTCATGAAGAGAACTCCCAGACTGCTCAGGAGTCCGCCGAGACCGTCGACATAGAGCGGCTCCTCCGGGAAATCCTCAACCAAAGAGCGCTGGAGATCGAGAGCCTTCTCGAGGTAATCCCCGGCTTCCTCCCACCGAGTCTCAGGGCCGTCCGCGTCTTTTTGGAGAAGCCTGCTGTGGTTGCCGTAGAGGCGCGCCAGCCTCACTCTGTATTGCGGGACGCCCGGCTGCTCCTCCAGGAGCTTCTGGAAGAGATCCGCAGCCCGATCGTATGCCGCTTTGGCCTCGGAGACCTTTCCGCCCTCCTGCAGGAGGGCGCCCAGATTCGAGAGGTGGGAGGCCAGATCCGAGCGGTAAATCGAAGAAAGCGGAAAGTCCTTTTGAAGGTCATCGAGGAGGGCAACCGAACGATTCTGCGCTTTTTCTGCCTGCTCGCCATTCCCCGCCGAGCGGTAGAGCATGGCGAGCAAGTCGAAGACGTTGGCCATGAGGGCCTTCCACTGTGGTGTCATTCTATCTTGCTCGGAGAACTGATCGAGCGAGGCATGGGCGGATGCGGCGATTTCCAGAGCCTCGCGTCTCTTCCCCCTCTCGGCGAGCAGACGGCTGAAATGGAGCTGGCTCATGGGGAGAGCGAGGCGGGCCGGGAGGTCCGGCGCGACTGCGGCATGTTCGCGGGCGAGCTCGATCTCCTTCCTGCAAATCTCTTCTGCTGCTTCGGGATTCTCGACTTTCACAAGGATGCCGAGACTTCCAAGGCAATCGACGTGCCGTCTCCGGAAGTCCGATCTCTCCGGGAAACGACGGCAGGCCTCCTCAAAAACCTCGCAGGCATCGACGAAAAATTCCATCGACTCCTCGTTCCGCCCCGAATTCTTGCTCACGGTCCCGAGGCTGGCGTAGAGATTCCCCAGCACGAGCATCGGCTCAGCATCCTGCGGAAAAGGAATGAGCACGTCTTCAGCGAGCCTCAGGCCCGCCTCGAGCGCCGCCCTCGACTTCTCCGCCTGTCCCAGCCAGCGGTAGATGTCCCCCGCCTGCAGATACGCCCTCGCCGCGTCGAGGCGAACCGCCGGGTCTTCTCCCCTCTCCTCGAGGAACTTCTCGTGAAACTCGAGGACCTCCTCGAGCAGCACTTTTCTCACGTTCTCGAGGAGAGGGACACCGGAAAGACGTTCCTGGGCGATCTCCGCCAGGCGATCGACCGCGTCGCGCGCCTTCCGAAAGCTCTCCTCGGCATCCTGCTTCGCTTCGTCTGTGCTCTCGACCTGGGCCTGGAGCCGGGAGTTGTACCAGAGGGATCCCGAAAGGACGATCACCACGGCCAGCAGAATCACGACGATCAGCGCCGCGGACGTCGGCCGCCGCCGGGCCCACTTGATCCCGCGCTCGAGGACGCTGCTCGCTCGGGCCTGGATCGGCTCTCCCGCGAGGAACCTCCTCAGGTCGGCGGCGAACTCTCCTGCCGCCTGGTACCGCTGCCCCGGCTCCTTGGCCATGGCCTTCGTGAGCACGGTGTTGAGATCGCGCGGCAGGTGCGGCTCGATCTTGCGCGGAGCGGCCGGCTCCTCTTCCGCGATCTTCCTCATGAGCAGACCCCGGTCGACCTCGTCGAAGGCCGGCTCGAGGGTGAGGAGCTCGTAGAGCGTGAGTCCCAGCGAGTAAATGTCGCTTCGGGGATCCGACCAACCCCTCAAGCGCTCCGGAGGCATGTAGCGGAGAGTGCCCACCATCTCTCCGCTCTCGGTCAGATCGTCGCTTCCTTCCGCCTTGGCCAGGCCGAAGTCCGTGATCCAGATCGAGCCCTGTGCGTCGAGGAGCAGATTCGACGGCTTGATGTCTCGGTGGAGGACTCCCTGCGCGTGAGCGTA
>JAFGKN010000543.1 GCA_016928605.1 Planctomycetota bacterium
GAGATCGAAGAGGGTCTCAAGACGAAGATCCTCGAGCTCTACCGGCTCGCGCAGACGCGGATCGAGGAGGCCCAGGCCAGCGCCGCGGCCCAGGCGAAGTTCCGCGCCGAGGCGGCCGCCGCTCCGGACAGGATCCAGGAGATCCGCGAGCAGCTGCAGCGGCCGCCGCCTGACCCGCTCGAGGGGCTGGTTCCCGAGGGGGCGACCTCCCGCGATCTCGAGCAGAAGCTCGCCGCCGAGCAGACGGAGCTGGCGGCCCTCAAGACGAGGCTCTCGGGTCCCTCGGGCCTGGAGCAGCAGCTGCAGAACCTGCAGCAGAGCCGGCCCGCCAAGATCCGCGAGCAGATGGCCCAGGCGCGCCAGATGCTCGAGGAGGCCGAGGCGAGCCTGAAAGCTCTGACCGCGACGGGCGAGGAGACGCCCCTCGTCAAGGCGAACCGGACGGCTCTCGAGGCTCGGCGAGCGTCCCGCATCGCCGAGATCTCGATGCTCGCCGAGGAGCAGCTGACGAGCAACGCGCGCACCGAGTGGCTCGCTGCATCCAAGGACCTGACCGCGCGGCAGATCGCCGAGAAGGAGGCCCGCGCGAAGGCCCTCGAGGAGGTCGTCAACCAGCGCCGGCGCGTGGAGGCCGAGAAGGCGCAGAGGGAGGCCGAGAAGGCAGCGCGCGAAGCTCTGGGGAAGCACCCCGTCATCGCCGAGCTCGCCAGGACCAACGCAGACCTGAGCAAGCAGAGGGCCGACCTCGCGGAGAAGATCAACCTCGCGACGCCCGCCCGCCAGGGGATGCAGGCCCGCCGCGAGCAGATCCAGAAGGACTTCGAGGATGCCCGCAAGAAGCTCGATGCCGGCCTGATCGATGTCCTCGGCCAGATCCTGAGCGAGTACAGAAAGGAACTGCCGGACGCATCGCGCTACCGCCGCAACTCGGTCAAGCGGCAGGCAGAGATCGCCGACGTCCGGCTGAAGCAGTTCGCGATCGAGGAGGATCGCCGCCTCTTCGGCGACGTGGCCACGGCGGTGGCGAGGGAGATGCAGAAGGTCGATCCGGATCTCTCCCAGAGCGAGCGCACGGAGATCGAGGCGGAGATCCGCAAGCTGGCCGAGGCCCGCCTGTCTCTCCTCGATGAGATCGAGACCAACTACCGGAGCTACCTCAAGGCGCTCGAGGACCAGGACTTCGAGCAGAAGCTGCTGATCGACAAGGCCGCGGAGTTCGCCGCCTTTCTCGACGAGCAGCTCCTGTGGATCCCCAGCGGATCGGCGCCGGGGCTCTCCACCATCGGCGACCTGGCCAGGGCCATGGCTTGGCTCCTCAATCCCATCAACTGGAAGGAGGCCGTCGAGTCGCTCCTCGAAGACGTGCAGCGGAGGCCGGTCCCCACGGGCCTCGTGCTCATCGTCATCATCGCGCTGCTGGCCCTCCAGCGGCGGCTCCGCGCGGGACTGGATGACATCGCCGGCCGCGTCGGAAAGATCCTCTCTGACAGGTTCAGCTTCACGCTGCGGGCTTTCTTCTACACGGTCCTGCTGGCGGCTCCGCTGCCGCTGGCGATCCTCCTCGCCGCGTGGCGGCTTTCGGATCTGAACGCTCCGGAGTTCTCGAAGGCAGTGGGAGCAGGCCTGCGGACGACCGCCGCCCTCTTCTTCTTCTTTCACTTCTTCGCCCTTCTCTGCCGCCAGGACGGAGTGGCCGATATGCATTTCCGCTGGAGGGACAGGACCCTGAAGCTTCTTCGCAGCCACTTCCTCTGGTTTGCGCCCATCGCGATCACGACCGGCTCGATCATCTCCGCCACCGAGACGCAGACGAACGAGACGTTCCGCAACAGCCTCGGCCGGCTGGCCTTCGTCGTCGCGATGGTGGCCCTGTCAACCCTGACCCAGCGCATCTTGAGGCTCCGCGGCGGCGTCGAGGAGCAGATCCTCGCCGACAGCCCGCAGGGCTGGATCGCGCGGCTCAAGTACGTGTGGTACCCCCTGGCCGTGGGCCTTCCCCTCGCGCTCGCCATCCTGGCCATCGCCGGCTACTACTACACGGCCCTCCATCTCCAGGAGAAGCTGGTCTACTCGATCCTGATCGTCGTCGGCGCGCTGATCGTCCACGACATGGTGATCCGGTGGCTCTTCGTCACCCACCGGAGGCTGGCCATCGCGAAGGCCCGAGAGGAGCGCCGCGCCGCGGCGGAGGCGGCGGCCAAGACGGCGGAGGCGACCGACGAGGCGGCCCTCGTCACACCCCAAGTTCCCGAGGTCGATCTCGCGGCACTGACCGAGCAGAGCCGCCAGCTCCTGCGCACGCTCCTGGGACTCTCCGTGCTGATCGCCCTGTGGGCGGTCTGGGCGCCCGTCCTGCCGGCGCTCAAGGTCCTCGACGAGGTGCGGCTCTGGGATGCGCAGACGGTCGTGGACGGCCAGCTGAGCGTTCAACAGATCACCCTCTCCCACCTGGCCCTGTCGCTGGTCATCCTCGTCTTCACCGTCGTCGCCGCCCGCAACCTCCCCGGCGTTCTGGAGATCGGCATCCTCCAGCGGCTGCCCATGGAAACGGGCACGCGGTACGCGACGACCACGATCAGCCGGTACCTGTTGACCGGAGTCGGCATCGCCGTGGCGTTCAAGGCCATCGGGCTCGGCTGGGGTCAAGTGCAATGGCTGGTCGCCGCCCTCAGCCTGGGTATAGGGTTCGGCCTCCAGGAGATCGTGGCCAACTTCGTATCGGGCCTGATTCTCCTGTTCGAGCAGCCGATCCGCGTCGGAGACATCGTCACCATCGACAACACGACCGGTGTCGTCTCGCGGATCCGCATCCGGGCGACGACGATCACGGACTGGGACCGCAAGGAGTTCATCGTGCCCAACAAGGAGTTCATCACGGGGAGGGTCCTCAACTGGACACTTTCGAACAAGGTGAACCGCATCGTGATCGAGGTGGGCGTCGCCTATGGATCCGACACCACTGCGGCGCGCGAGCTGCTCCTGAAGATCGCCGAGGAGCACCCGCTCATCCTGGACGATCCGCCGCCGATCGCCTCCTTCGAGGGCTTCGGCGACAGCGCGCTCAACCTCGTCCTCCGGTGCTACCTCCCCGACCTCCAGAACCGCCTGATGACGATCCACGAGATCCACACGGCGGTCCACGAGAGATTCAACGAGGCCGGCATCGAGATCGCCTTCCCCCAGCAGGACCTCCACATCCGATCGGTGGACGTCCCCTTCCGCTTCGAGCCCCAGCCGCCGGCGAGCAAGGATCCCCTGGACGGCGTGGGGGGCCCGCCGCCGCAGGTCGATGGAAGGTAGGCTCCAGGCGAAGCGGGAGGCCGCCGGCGGCGGCGAGAGGCTTCGGGATCGCCCAGCCGGCTCCGACTCGGCCGTCGACCTCCCCAGCGGATGCGGATGCGGATGCGGATACCGCTGCGGATACGGCTGCCGATGCCGCTGCCGATGCGGCCGCAAACTCTGATGCGGACCCGGATGCGGGCTCGGACTCGGACACCCGACTCGGAATCGGTCATCGGAATCGGTCGTCCGACTCCGACTCGGTCATCGGAATCGGTCATCGGAGTCGGCCATCCGACTCGGCCTCGGCCCACCGGCCGCTCTCAGAGCCACCGCTTCCGGCGGAAGAAGACGAGGAGGCCGGCCGCGACGGCCGCCATCA
>JAFGKN010000544.1 GCA_016928605.1 Planctomycetota bacterium
ATGCTCGCGCAGCCATCGCCAGCCCTCGCCGAGGCCTTTCTCGAAGCGGTCCTCGAAGATGACCTCACCCTCCGCATCCGCAGCTCCCTTCACGGTGAAGCGGGCCGGAGCGATGTCCCACGCATCGGCGCGGATCAGCCTCGCCGCTCCGCCGCGGGCGCATACCTTCACGCCGTGAGCTTCGGCGTGCTCCGTGAACACCTGCTGGGTGATGCACTGGCGGCCGTTCGCGAAGACCTCGAGCATCGGTCCGTCGAGGAAGATGCGCAGGCGGAGCGGCTCTCCCCCCTCCAGCGCGAGCGGCGCCTCGACGACGGGACGAGGATGGCCGCCCTGCGGGGCGCGGTGCAGACCGCCGGTGTCGAGAGGCCCCTCGCAGTAGACGACGTCCCGCCGCAGCGTCGCGCGCGACATGTCGAGCTTCAGCAGCTTGGCCTCGCGGTCGTGCCACACGGAGGTCTCCTCGCGGCCGTCGGGAGAGCACCGCACCTTCACTCCGACCTCGCGCGCCGAGGCGGGATCGATCTCGAGCGAGATCTCGAGCGCAGGGCCTCGGATGCCCTCGAGCGGAGCTTCGGAGTCCGCGGCGAGCTCGATGCCCTCGAGGCGGCGGTGGTTGCGCCGCAGAGCCTCGATCTCCTCCGCCGGCGCGATGCGCAGCGAGCCGTCGTCCGCCAGAGCGAGGACTCTCGGCAGGCTCATGACGCCGGAGCCCGTGGAGCGCTGCGTGGAGATCACCCGCGGATCGGTGACCCAGGCCCAGAAGATCCGCCGCCCTTTCGCGTCGACGAGGCTCTCCGGCGCGAAGAACTGCGCGCCGGGCCAGTTCATCCGGACGTGGCGCTCGGGGAGGAACCTCTCGTTCTCGAAGCGGCCGACGTAGCAGCGGGCGCCGACCTTGTGGCTGATGCACATCAGCACGTGGCGGTCGCCGAGGGCGAAGAAGTCCGGGCAGGAGCAGTCCTCGCCCGCGACCGTCCAGGAGGGCTCGGCGCGGTAGAAGGGATGGAGCGGCTGCCAGTCGACCAGATCGCTCGACTTCAGGAGGTAGAGCGTGTCCTCTCCGTCGGGATGCTGGTTGCCGCCGAGGAGGCAGTAGTAGGTGTCGCGCTCCAGCCAGAGGTAGGGATCCCAGACGGTGTAGCGCCCGTGGTGCGGATCGCCAGGCTTCGGGATGGGGATGATCGGATTGCGCGGGTGCTTCTTCCAGCGGATCAGATCGTCGTCCTGCGCGGTGGCGACGCAGACGCCGGCTCCGATGCCGAACCAGCAGAGCATCGGAGCCCCTTCCTTGTTGACGAAGGCGTTGCCGCTGAAGATGCCGACATCCGAATCGCCGGGCTCCGGGACGAGGGAGGGGGGGAGATATTCCCAGTGGACGAGGTCGGCGCTCGCGAGGTGGCCCCAGCAATGACCGCCGTGGGGGAGCTTCGGATCCTGGAAGATGTACATCAGGTGGTACGTTCCCTTCCAGAAGATGCAGCCGTTCGCATCGTAGGGACGGCAGAGCCCCTCCTCGGGGCGGGCGGAGATGTGATAGGAGGGCCACTCCTCCGATGCGCGGTCGCGCGGCGGCGCGGCGCCGATCACCAGGAAGCCCGAGCCATCCAGATGGAGGCGGCCGCCCGCGATCTTCGCTCCGCCGGCGAGGCGGCCCTCCGGGAACGCGCCGCGCAGGTCGGCCGCGCGGCCATCCTCGAAGGTCCAGCACGCCAGCGGCGGCGGATCGGATGCTTCGACGGGCCTCAGCGCGGCGATCTGCGATGCATCGAGAGCGCTGTCGTAGATCCGCGCTTCCTCGATCTGGCCGCTGAAGAACCGCGGCCCGCCGGCGTCGAGGTGGCGCAGGCCCATCACCACGATGCTTTCGGTCGAGAAGACCGCCGGCGACAGCGACATGGTGTAGCGCGCGTACTCCGCGCCGTCGCGGTAGATCGCGACCTCCTTGTCCCGGTAGGCGATGGCGATCTGGACCATCGTGTCGGGACCGGCAGTCTCGGGAGGAGAAGCGTCCTGGCTCCTCTCGGTGCGGCGGTGGAAGTCGCTGCCTGCCATCCACTTCCGGCTCTGGATCTCGCCGAGGACGATCGCGTCGAACTCGCCGCCGGGGTTCTCGAGGGTGAGGACGCTGCCGCCGCGCTGCTCGAGGTCGGCCGGCGCGACCCAGGCGACGAGCGTCTTGTCGGCGATCGTCCGCGGCGGCGAGGGCTCCTCGGAGGCCGCAAGTGTGGACCTCAAAGCTGCCGGCGCCAGGCAAGCGATGCCGAGCAGCCCGCCGGTGAGAAGGCGGAGCGCGCTGATCGAGCGCGATGGGGTCGAGTTCATGATGGGGCTCCTTGTCTCGCACTTTCGCTCATGCGGCGCCCGGGCGGGCGCGCGGGTCCGATTCTACTCGAAGCGCGGTAGACTCGCCCTTCTCACTTCAGGATCTCGAGCAGGTTGCTGAACCGATCCGTCCAGAGGCAGGGAGGCTTGTCGTCTTCCTCGACGGGCGAGGCGGCTTCCCGGATCGCGTCGCTCTGGAGGAACTCCTCGTTGACCGTGAGCAGCATCCAGGTGGAGCCAGCGTCGGCCACGCCCCCCGCGTCGTCGATGTCGATCATGGCGATCCCGAGCCCGTGGGCCGCGGCGACGGCTCGGACCACCGGCACCAGATCGAGGTGGCGGTTGCTGATGTGCAGCGCGATGATCCCGTCGGGCTTGATGTGCCGGAGGTACACCTCGATGGCCTCCAGAGTGATGAGGTGGACCGGGATGGCATCTCCGCTGAACGCATCGACCGCGAGGACGTCGAACTGCTGGGAAGGCTCGCGCTCGAGCGAGAGGCGCGCATCGCCGAGGATCACGTCGACCCTCGCCGGGCTGCTGCGGATGAACGTGAAGAACCTGCGGTTGATCTCGACCACCTGGGGATTGATCTCGTAGAAGCGGATCGTGTCGCCCTTCTCTCCGTAGGCGGCCAGGGTTCCCGCCCCCAGCCCCACCGCTCCGAGGCGCAGAGGGCCGAGCCGCGGGCAGTTGAGGATGGCCAGCCCGATGCCGCTCGCCGCGTTGTAGTAGGAGGTCGGAGTCGACTCGTGGGCGGGGTCGAGCAGCTGGACTCCGTGCAGGATACGGCCGTGGTAGAGGGAGCGGCGATGCTCGTCGATGTCGCCCTCTCCCGCCTCCTTCACCTTGAGCACTCCGTAGAAGCTCCGCGCGACGTGGATGTACTTCGTCGGATCCTCCTGGAACTGCGCGGCCGCCGTCACCGCGAGGGCCGAAGCCGTCAGGGCCGTCAACGGCACGAAGAGCATCACCTGCGCCCAGCGCCGGCGGGCGCGCCTCCCGCGGCTGGAGAGCCAGGTGCGCCGGGCATCCTCGATCAGGATCGCGGCCCCGAGTACGGCTCCCGCCATCAGGCCGAGGCGAGTCTCGAAGTAGGAGTCGAAGATGAGCGGGCAGACGACAGCCACGAACGCCCCGCCGATGGCTCCCCCCGCGGCGATGGCCAGGTAGAAAGACGTCAGCCGGCGCGCCGGAGGCTTGATGCGCACCAGCTCGCCGTGGCACGCGATGCAGACGAGGAAGAGGATGCCGAGGTACAGGGATGCCTCGAGGATGACGTTGTTCGAGAGATCAGGGACCTTCCACTTGAGGCCCAGCAACTTGAGAATCTTCTCCGTCTTCTCGTCGAGCTGGAGGGCGCTGAGGCCTGCGATCGCCAGGAGGGCGAGCAGGGGGAAGATCCGCCGCCGGTACCACGCCTCGCGGTCGAAGCAGATGATGAAGGAGAGCAGGTAGAGGCTCAGCGGCAAGACCCAGAGGAAGGGCACGACCGCAACGTCCTGGCAGACGTGGTTCGTGAAGGCGAGCAGCAGCATGGAAGCGACCGCCGGCAGGAAGACCCACAGGCTCACCCGCCAGAGGGAGACGCGATCCGACGCGGCGAGGGAGGACGGAGCAGGGCCGGCGGAGGCCGGGCCGCCGGCCGGAGCCGCAGCGGCAGCGGCAGCGGCGTGCGCATCGGTAGCGGCATCCGCCCCCGTATCGGCATCCGCATCGGCAGCCGCATCCGCGTCGGCATCGGCAGCGACGAACGCAGCCCAGTCCGCATCCGCATCGGCAGCCGCATCGGAGACCGAATCCGTATCCGCACCGGCAGCCGGAGCCGCATCGGCAGCCGCACCAGCAGCCGGATCGGAATCGGAGTCGGAATCGCGCGCCGCAAGCGTTCCGGCGGCGGGGTCCGGAAAGAGGCCCCAGCTCCCCGCCACGAGGGCCAGTCCTCCGCTCACCAGGGCGAAGCCGCCGAAGAGCATCGACCAGGTGAAGCCCTGCGCATCGATGGTGAGGGCCGGCTCGACGATGAACGGATAGCTCAGGAGCGCCAGCAGCGAGCCCGCGTTGGAGAGGGCGTAGAGTCGATACGGAGGGCGCGCTCCCTCGTGGTGGCGGTCGTACCAGACCTGGACCAGCGGCGCGGTCGCGGAGAGGAGGAAGTAGGGGAGCCCCACGTGGGCGAGGAGGAGGACGAGGATGCGCAGAGTGGGATGGCTTCCGTCCTCGGGTTTCCAGCCCTCCGACGGGGTGATCGGGAGGAGGGCGAAGGCGATCACGAGGAGGCTCAGGTGCAGGACGGTCGCCCGGCGGGGCTCGAGCCAGCGGACGAGGATGTGAGCGTACGAGTAACCGAGCAGCAGCAGGGTTTGGAAGAAGAGGAGTGCTGTGGTCCAGACCGACGGGCTGCCCCCGAACCACGGCAGGATGGCCTTGCTGATGACCGGCTGCACCTGAAAGAGCAGAAACGCGCTCAGGAAGATCGTGACCGCGCACCAGATGCCCAGCAGCGGACCTCGATTGTCGGACATGCATCCCTCACATCGATCGCGGCGCGGACCGTTCGTCGCTCATGCTCCTCGCCTCGCGGCTCCGGCTCTCGGACCGGAGGAGCCGGACGACGGACTCCTACTCCCTTGGGATCCCCCGCAGCACCTCCGTCGGGGCATAGTCGTCGGTGAGAATCGCCCCCTCCTTGTCGTAGTCGGCCGCTCGACTGCCCCGCCGCACCACTCTGGCGATGTCTTCCAGGATTGTCTTCTCCTCGCGCAGCTTCTTCGCCGCGGCCTCCAGCTCCTCCTGGGAGCGCGGCTTCTTGCGAAGGTCGTTGACCACGATCCGGTTGCCATCGCCGACGGACCACTCGTTCGGAAAGACGGAGGCCAGCGTCCTGCGGTGGTAGTGGTAGGACTCGAAGCCCGTCTGCAGGTTGCTGACGACGATGCCGTCCTCGCGGAGGAGATCCCGGATCTGCTCCATGAACTCCTTGGTGGTGAGGTGATAGGGGATGTAGCCGCCGCGATACGCATCGAGGAAGATCGCGTCGTACTTCTTCTTCTCCTTGAGGAACCGGCGCACCTGAACGCGGCCGTCGCGGACGTAGACCTTCATGCGCCGTCCCTCCTCCAGGCCGAAGTACTCCTTCGCCACATGGACGACATCGGGGTCGAGCTCGACGTTGTCGATCGTCGCCTCGGGGAAGTAGCGCGCCATCGCTATCGAGAGAGTCCCTCCCCCCAGGCCGACGAAGAGGATGTCGCGCGGATCGGGCTTGTGGGCGAGCGCAGCGAGCATGTACGTGTAGTAGGTCATCTCGAAGCGCAGCGGCTCGTCGATGCGGATCGCCGACTCCTCGTAGCTCTCGCCCGCGCGGCGGAACTGAAGGCGGCGGACGCCGCCGGACTCCGTGACGCGGATGTAATGGTAGAGGCCTTCCTTCTCGTAGATGACCTTCGGCGAGAACCAGTCGTCGTCTCCGCCGAAGACGGCGGCCAGGATGTGGGGGATGCTTCCCCGCGGTCCGCCCGCTGCCTTCGACGGGAAGCGTGAGCCGGCCCACCCCAGTCCCAGCGCGCCAGCGAGGAGCGAGCCGGCGAGCAGCAGGCCGAGAGGTCGCGCGGTCATGATTCTTCTCCTTCCACGCCGGGCCGGGCGCCCCGGCCGATCCACAGTTGCCAGCCGGCCACGACCACCAGCGCGCAGGCCGAGAGGAGCAGGATGGAGCGGATTCCCAGCCAGAGGATGAGATAGAACGCGGTGATGAGGCATCCGAGGCAGCTTCCCAGCGTGGAGACGGCGTAGAGCGTTCCCGCGCTGATGCCCACCGTCCTGACCTCCCGCGTGACCAGCCGCACCGCATACGGCGAGACCATGCCCAGAAGCGCGCTCGGGATGAAGAAGAGAGCGATCGCGGCGAGGAGCGATCCCCAGCGCTCGTGGAGACCGAGATCGGCGAACCACTCGCCGGCCTCGCGGTACCAGATCGCGATGGGGAGGATGCTCACTCCGGCGAGGAAGATCACGGCCGCCAGGCCCCGGCCGCTCGGCCAGCGGCCCGAGAGGATGCCTCCGAGGAAGTAGCCGGTGCTCAGGGCGGCGAGGAAGACGGTGATCACGCTTCCCCAGACCCAGATGCCGCTTCCGAAGACGGGAGAGAGCAGCCGGCCGCCGACGATCTCGAGCCCCATCAGCACCCAGCCGCAGCAGAAGACGGTGAGGCCGACGCCCGCCGCGCACAGGCGTCTAGACCTGCGAGGGAGAGAGTCGCTCGCGATGGGCAGGGGCTCGTTCACGTGGATCGTCCTCGGGCTCGGCGATACCGCAGCACTCGGGTGATGGATGGCGCGCTGCGCAACGCGCGGCGCGCGAGCCGGGAGGCGGCCCGCCGGCGGTCGCGGCGGCCCGAGTCCCGGAGGCCTGATGATACCGGCGGCTCCGGAGTGCGGAAACCGTCGAGGCCGCGGATTTCGAGGAAAGGGGCGCTCGCTCGATGCAGGCACGTCCTGCGTGCCGCCAGCGCGATGCCGGTACATCGTGCCCGAGCCCGCGGCCGACTCTGCAGTCCGTCGAGCCTCCAGGCGGCATTGAAGCGGCGGCGGCCTGCGGGTTATAACCGGCGGCGACACCCGAGCCACGGAGGAACTCATGAAGAAGAGCCGCCGAGCGCAGCCCCCCCTGAAAGTCGTCGCTGGACAGCCCTCGTGGCGCATCGCCTCCCGCAGCGTCGAGGCCTTCGTCACCCGGCTGGGCGGCCACCTCGCCCCGGTGACGTTCGACCGGGGAGGGAGGAAGATCCGGCCCTTCTCCGTCGCGCCGTGGGCCGAGGAGCCGCCGGATCGATCCCTGCCCGCGATCATCCGCGCCCTGCGCGGGGATTTCTTCTGCCTTCCTTTCGGCGGGAACGAGACGCCGGTCGGCGGAGAGAAGCACCCCGTCCACGGCGAGACGGCCAACGCGCGCTGGAAGCTCGAGTCCCTCGAGAGCGCGGCCGGCCGCAGCTCTCTCCACCTCAGCCTGCGGACGAGGATCCGGAAGGGCCGCGTCGACAAGACGATCAGCGTGGCCGACGGCGAGAACGCCGTGTACTCGCGGCACCTCGTCACCGGCATGAGCGGCCGGATGAACTTCGGGCACCACGCGATGCTCCGCTTTCCCGACCGCCCGGGGAGCGGCATCATCTCCACGAGCCCCTTCGTCCGCGGCCAGGTCTTTCCGGGTCAGTTCGAGAAGCCCGAGGAGGGAGGCTACTCCACGCTCCTGGCGGGGGCGGAGTTCGCGTCGCTCGAGAAGGTGCCGAACGTCTACGGAGGAACCACCGACGTCACCCGCTATCCTTCGCGGCGGGGCTTCGAGGACCTCGTGATGGTCGTCGCCGACGACCGCCTTCCCTTCGCCTGGACCGCGGTCGCGTTCCCCCGCGAGCGCTTCGTCTGGTTCTCCCTCAAGGATCCGGAGGTGCTCCGCTCGACCGTCTTCTGGATCTCGAACGGGGGGCGCCACTACGCGCCCTGGAGCGGGCGCCACGTCAACGTCATGGGCCTCGAGGAGGTGACCGCCAACTTCCACTACGGCCTGGCCGAGTCGACCCGAGCCAACCCGCTCTCGAGGAGGGGATGCGCGACGTGCGCGACGCTGCGGGCGGATGTGCCGCTCGACGTCCGCACCATCATGGCCGTCGTCTCGGTCCCGCCCGGATTCGACCGCGTCGCGTCGATCGAGGCCGAGGGGCCCGCCTCCGTGCGGCTCACCGCCGCGAGCGGGCGGGGCGTGAGCGCCCGCGTGGACCTCGGATTCCTGATGGGAGGCGAGATCATCGGTTGAGGCTGCGCGCGGCGGCCTGTTCAGGCGGCGGCGTCGCCGTTCCGGCCCCCGGGCGGGGCGAGATCGCCTCCGCGGGCCGGGGCCGGTCCGCCGAGGCGCTCGACAAGTCCTTGCTTGCCCCTCCGCTTCGGTGCTACACTCCTTCCGCTGTGCGGCTGTAGTTTAGTGGCAGAACATCGGCTTCCCATGCCGAACGTGAGGGTTCGATTCCCTTCAGCCGCTCCAGTGGATCCGGGACCTGCGGCGACCGCCGCAGGTCCCTTTCGTTGGATCACTTGCAGGAGCCCTGCGCGTCCACGTCCTCGCAGCTCTCGAGCTCGCGGGTCTCCTCCGCCGGTCCGTCCACATCGTAGACCAGCGTCACGCCGCCGGCCGGCGTGAAGGTGATGGAGGAGACGATCCCCGTATCGACCACGGTCGCGTTGATCGCTCCCGCGACGGGGCAATCATCGTCGTCGGTGACCTGGACCGGGGTCTGTGTCTCGAACTCGATGGTGCCGACGCAGGAGGATGTCGCCCGTCCGTTGATCGTGATGAGCTCGTCGAACTCATCCGAGATCATCGCGACGACGAGGTTGTCGAAGCCCTGGCCCAGGCTTTCATCCCCCGCGCGGTCGACGAGCGTCAGCTTGCCGTCGAGGGTGAAGGTCTCGGTGCAGGGGGCGGCCGTGGCGGTGTGCTCGATGGTGAAGTCCTCGGCGGTGACGACCATGTCGATGTCTTCACTCGGCATGGACATCTCGAGCTTGTAGTTCGCGAAGATCTCGCCGTCTCTGGAATCGCAGCCGGCGGGGCCGCCATCGGTCATCGCGAATTCGCCGCTCAGGCTAATCCGGGCCGCGACGGATCCCTCGGCCCGGATGGTCATCGAGAGGCTCTTGAACTTCATCGCGATGAGCGTGGCGTCGCCGAGCCCGGCCTCGCAGGCCTCCGGATCGTCCGTGAAGACCTCGATCTCGCCGTTCATCTCCATCGTCACGCCATCTTCTTCATCGAGCAGCTCGGTGCAGTTCTTCGCGACGAGTCTCAAGGTGCTTCCCTCGGCGGTGGAGTCGCAGGAGACCGTGACGCTGCCGCCGAGCGAGCAGTCGTACGACTCGCTCGCGGCGAGGGCAGTAGCGTCCCCCTTCAGGTGGCGGGCGATGAGCCCGTTCACCCCGAGCTTCCCCAGGAGCTTCGAGCCTGAGCCGATCTTCAACGAATCGTCCCCCATCCAGTCGGGAAACTCGCCCAGGCCCAGACCGGCGATGCTGGTGACGGTGCCCACCGTGTCGATGCCCTCGATCGCGGACTTGACCATCGCGGCCGATGTCTCGGTCACGTCGACGCCCGTCGGCTTGCTGCTGCCGCCGCCGTCGCTGCAGCCGTGCAGGCTGATGCCGACCAGGGCAAGGCCGGCCAGCGCCGCGATTCCAGTAAACGCCGCCACAAACGATCTCTTCGACTGCTTCACGACTCTGACCTCCTGTTTCTGTCTCGCCGTGGACACCCGGTTCCGCCGGTCAGCGCCCCCGCCTCCCCGACCCGGAAGCCGCCCGGCTTCCCGGGGAGAGAATCCCGCGCGGAAGCGACCGGTAATCGCGCCGCGCGGGACGGCGCCCCGGCGGAATACCCGGCCCCGCCCGGAGCCGGGCATCCACTCTTCGGAAGATCGGCGGGAAAGGTTGAGGGCAAGCCATGGCGCGCGCCGATTCTGCGCCCCCGGCCGAGGAGCGCACCGCCGAGTCGGGCCTCGGCACCTCTTCGAAGTAGCTCGGCGGCCCTCCGATGCGGTATCTTGCGGCGTTGCCGCCCGGCGCCGGAGCGGGCGGCCCCCCGCCGGCCAGCCGATCCCAGAGAGGAGCCATCGATGCATCCCCGACTCGACTTCATCTTCAGGCGGCGCAGCGTGCGCCAGTACGAGGCGCGCGAGGTCTCCGACGAGACGGTCCGCGACCTCCTCGAGGCCGCGATGGCCGCTCCCTCGGCGGTCGCGAAGGACCCCTGGAGGTTCGTGGTGGTGCGCCGCCGCGAGACCCTCGAGGCCATCGCGCGGGGCCTCCCGAACGGACAGATGCTTCCGAGTGCCGCGGTGGGGATCGTCGTCTGCGGCGACATCGAGGCCGCTCATGACCAGCAGATCTCGTACCTCCTGCAGGACTGCAGCGCGGCGATCGAGAACCTGCTGCTGGCGGCGCCGGCGCTGGGCCTCGGCGCCTGCTGGCTGGGGATCCATCCGCGAGAGGAGCGGATCCAGCACGTGCGGGATCTCCTCGGCATGCCGCAGTCGGTCATCCCGGTGAGCGCGATCGCGGTGGGGCATCCCGCCGAGGCGAAGGAGGCGCGCACCCGTTACGCGGAGTCGAAGGTGCACCGCGAGCAGTGGTGATCGCAGATCCCGCGAGCGGGACCTGGCACCGAAGCGGCGTGCGGGCAGCAGCGTCTGTGCGCGGCGGCGCCGTGCTTCGGGCGGCTCCCATCCGAAGCCGGGGTGGCCGGCTCGAGCGGGCTCACCGGTCGTGGATCGTCAGCCCTCTCGTGTCCGCCTGCGGAGCCGGCAGGATGATGCTGAAGAGGTAGCCCGCCGCGAAGCTCGCCGCCACGCCGACGGCCGCGTAGAGGAAGACGTGGACCTGCGTGAACCGCTCTACCGTGAAGAGGATGGCGGCTCCGGCGATGGCTCCCAGCAGCGCCCCGCGGCCGTGAGCGCGCCTCGTGAGGACGCCGAGGCAGAAGAGCCCGCAGAGCGGGCCGCCGAAGAGGCCGATCACCCCGATGAACGTGTCCCAGAGCGATCGGACGTCGAAGCTCGCGAGGAGCAGCGCCGCCGCCGTGCCCGCCGCGCCGAGGAGCAGCGTCATCCAGCGGGCGAGGCGCAGGTAGCCGCGGTCGGAGCGCGCGAGGTCGAACGGTCGCGCGAAGTCGGTCACCACCGCTGTCGCGGTGCTGTTCATGCTGGTGGAGATCGTCGACTGCGCGGCGGCGAAGATTCCGGCGACGACGAGCCCCGCCAGGCCGGCCGGAAGCTCCCGCGCGATGAACAGCGGAAAGATCGCGTCGGTCTGGTACGTCGGATCGAGCTTCTCGGGCTGCGACTTGTAGAAGACGTAGAGCGCGGTGCCGACGGCGAAGAAGAGCACGCCTGCGAGGACGCCGAGGACTCCGTTGGTCCAGATCGCTCGGCGTGCACGAGGCTCGTCCACCGTGGTCAGGTAGCGCTGCACGATGGCCTGGTCTGAGCTGTAGGAGATGAGGTTCTGGCCGAATCCTCCGAGCACGACCACCCAGAGGGCTGCCGTCGCGATGCTCATCGTGCTCCAGTCGAGCTCGACGAGGCGCAGCTTGTCGTCGGCGCGCGCGACGGCCAGGAACTCCGCCGCGCCGCCCGCGCCCTGCGCCACGAGGATGGCGAGGCTGAGAAGGGCTCCGCCCAGAAGCACGAAGGTCTGCAGCGTGTCCGTCCAGATCACCGCCTCCACGCCTCCGAGGGTGGAGTAGATGAGGCTCAGGCCGCCGAGGATCAGGATGCAGACGCGCACCTCGAGGCCGGTGATCAGCGCCAGGGCGAGCGACGGCAGGAACATCACGATCGCCATGCGGCCGAGCTGGAAGAAGATGAAGAACGCGCTGCCGATGAGGCGGGTCGTCCGGTTGAACCTCTTCTCGAGGTACTCGTAGGCGCTGGTGGCGTCGATGCGGCGGAAGAAGGGGAGAAACACGTAGGCGGCGACCGGCGCCATCATCAGGATCGTGATGTGGCCGACGAGGTAGACCCAGTCGGTCGCGAAGGCCTTGGCGGGTATCGCCATGAAGGTGATCGAGCTGAGCATCGTCGCGAAGATGCTGCAGGCGGCCGCCCACCAGGGGATGCGCTGCCCGCCGCGGAAGTAATCGTTCGTGCTGCCCTGCCGCCGCGCGAAGTAGAAGCCGACCGCCACCATCGCCGCCAGGTAGACGAACAGCGCGGTGAAGTTGAGCGCTCCGAAGGCGTGATGCGTGGCGCGGAGCGACACGCGCCAGACGGCCGGAGAGCGCACGCGAGGGCGGATCTCGCCGGAGGGGATGACGATGGAGCCCCGCCACTCGACGGCCGCCGCCGTCACGTGGTTGGCCGGCGTGGGGCCCGCGTCGATCCAGGTGTCGGTGATCGTGTGGTAGGCGAAGGAGCGCCGGGGAAAGCCGGGATGTCCGTCGCGCAGGTCGCCGCCCTGGGCGAAGAGCGCTCCGTCGTCTCCGCCCAGCACGAAGATGTGCGACTGGCCTGCGGGCGCCGCCGGGCCAGCCATCACGCAGGCGGGCACATCGGCTCGCCGCCGCCAGGGACGAGCGAAGCGGCCCGTGCCCGAGTACTCGCCGGTCGCCGGGTCGTAGGCCCTCGGGTCGTAGCGCGAGGGATCGAACTCATGAAGGTCGGTGAGGAACCGGACCGCGCTCTCGCCGCCGGCGCCGGTCTCCGCCCGCCGCCCGCTGATGACGTAGAGGCAGCGGGCGTGTCCGTTGTGCTGAGCCGTGGCGATGTGGAAGGCGCGGGACGGACCGGGCCACGGAAGGACCGGCCGCCAGCGAAATCCGTCCGATGGGCTCTCCGTCGACCCGCCGGGCGCCGCCGCGCCGGCGGTCTCGGCGCCGGGCGCCGCCGGCGTCTCGCCGCTGCGCCGAGGCCGCAGCGACAGGTCGAGCGCCCACACGTCGCTCGTCGCGCTCTCCAGGTCGAGGCTCCGCGTGCCGCCGGTGACGTAGATCACGCCGCCGACCTCCGCCGCCGCGGCGTGAGCGACCGGCGCGGGGAGCGGCGGCCACTCCGTCCGCTCCAGAGAGCGCGTCGCGGGATCCCAGCGCAGGACGAAGACGTCCGAGAAGGTGCGCTCGCGGTCGCAGCCGCCGATGCAGACGATGCCGGCGCCGGTCGAGACCGACGCGCCGTAGGCGACGGGGCGAGGGAGGGGCGCGGCCTCGATCCAGGCGAAGCTCTCCTCCTTCTCCTCGCCGGTCGCCGCGCGCTGCGTCTCAGCCGCCGCGGCGTCGTCCTCGACGAGCACCCAGACCCTGTCGCGCCACGTCTTTTCGCTCTCCCGGACGGGCGAGGGGAAGTTGGCCCCGCCGGCGATGACGAGCGCCCCGCCGGAGGCGCCCGCGAAGGCTCCGGCCACGCCGGCCGCATCGGGGAGGTCGGGCAGACGCGTCCACTCGAGTCGCCCGGAGGGCTCCTGGCCGGCGAGGATGGGGGCGACGCCGGCGGATGCCGCGATGAGTCCGGCGAGGAGGACACGGCAGAGAGGCTGAGCTCGCATCACCATGGGTTCCGCTCCAGTCGGGTTCGGGCGCCACCCTACCACCGGCCAGGCCAGGGAGGCCACCCGTTGCGGCGTCGGTTTACCGGCAGTCCTTCCGGGCGAGGATCTCATCCCGGGCCGGCGCTCTCCCCCGGCCGCGCCCTGTCGCCCCTATCGCCGGGCCGCGACTTGTGGTATACCGCAGCGGTATCTGCTCGGCAGCGGCGGGCGTGCCCGAGGGCAGAATGCGGCCGGATACGGAGCTCCCCGGCGGGGCTGAGCGGTTACAGCGTCTCGATGAGCGAGGGACGATCTGCCGATATACGCGAACGCAGGCAGCTCCCGACCGGAAGCTCGCCGGCAGTCCAGAGGTTTTGCTTTCCGCGCACCGCGCGGGGGAGAATTGCCATGAAGAACGGTGTCCTGGCCTTGACCTTCGTGATGCTCGTGGCCGCCTTCGCCGCGACGATTCCAGGGTGCGCCACCTCGTCGGAGACCGTGGAGCCCGACACCCTGACCCAGTACGTGGGCGTCTATCCACCGCCCCCTCGCGGCCTCGCCCCGGTGAGGCTCGGCGTGCCCAACTTCAAGATCATCGGAGAGGGTGGATCCCGGAGCCTCGAGGAGTTCGCCGGCGCGCAGCTCGGGACCATGGCCTACCAGACGAAGCGCTTCGATGTCATCGAGCGCGATCAGCTCGAGCAGCTCCTCGATGAGCAGGGCCTCGAGGGAATCGTCAGGTCCGACGAGCTCGCCCGCGCAGGGCAGGTCCGGGGGGTCGATTACCTGATGTACGGCAAGGTCACGAACCTGCGCGTCAAGGCGGAGAGGGCGTCCCGCGGCTTCGGCTTCGGATCCGTGCCGCTGGTCGGCATCGGCGGCTTCGACTACAAGAAGAAGGACACGAAGGTCGTCGCGGAGTGCGGCGTGGACCTGAGGATGGTCGACCCGACGACGGGCAAGATGGACGCCGCCCACTTCGGCGAGTTCAAGAGGATCGATAGCGTCGGGGCGTTCGGCATCGAGATTCTGGGAGTGGGGGCCGAGGCGGACGCGGAGCTCGAGATCACCGAGGACGACAAGGGGAAGCTGCTCCGGCTGGCGCTCGACGAGGCCGTCCGGAAGATGCTCCCCGACATCGATCGCGCTTTGGAGGAGCGAGCCAGGGCCAATGCCGCCAGCCAGCCCGCGCCGGCCGCCGTCGAGCCCGCGCCGGCCGCCGCGGGGGGTCAGCCCGCTCCGGAGCAGCCCGCGGCGGCGAAGGCCTTCTGCCCGAACTGCGGAGCCAAGCTCGCGCCGGGCGCGGCCTTCTGCGGGAGCTGCGGGGCGAAGATCTCCTCCTGAGCCGGCTCGCGCCGCCGCGGTGAGATGAGATCCGCGCGACCGCCGGATCGGCGATGCGTCGATCCGCAGGTTTCCTGGTGTCGCCGAGCCGCCGGCGGCATCGAGCGCGGAGCCGGGGCGGCGGCGATCTTCGCGCCGGCTCGCCGCTTGGCGTCCGTCCCGTCGCCGAGCTGTTCGACCGCGCTCTGTGAGCGGCGGCCGCCGGCGGAGCTCCCGCCGGCCCGTGCTCCTCGCATCCACACACACTGTCGAGTGAGAGGTTGCCCATGCGTCCGACGCGACTCATCCGGTGGCTCCTTCCCGTCCTGGTCATCGCCCTTCCGGCCGTGCGAGCCGGGGAGAGCGGGTCATCGCCAGCCACCTCCTCGGACCGGAGGGCCGGAGCGCTCGAGGTGTTTCAACGTCTTCTCGAGGCCGGAGAGGCCGAGCTGCGCCGCCCGGGCTCGGATCCCTCCGGCGTGGCGGCCAAGGCGGCCGAGCTGGCCGGCGACCCCGAGCGCATCGCCGCCTTCGTCCGCCGCCAGATCGCGTTCGAGCCCTACCGCGGCCTCCTGCGGGGGGCCCGCGGAGCGCTCGTCTGCCGCGCCGGCAACTCGCTCGACAAGAGCCTTCTCCTGCGCGAGATGCTCGAGGCGAGCGGCCGGCGCGCGCGGATCGCGAAGGGGACTCTGAGCGGGCCGCAGGCGAGGGCCCTCGTGGATGAGTACCTCGAGCGCGACCCTCTCGCCGGTCCCCTCGGGGACTACAGGCTGGGGGTCGAGGACGCGGAGAGGATCGCGCTCGCGAGGGACTTCGCTTCCTCCTCGGGGCTGCGCTTCGAGCTCGTCCAGGATCTACTCGCGCGGAGCGAGAGCGAGTCGATGCGGCTCGAGGAGGAGATCCGGGAGGTGGCGCTGAGGGAGCTCCAGCATCTCCGCTCCGGCCTCCACCTCGGAGATCTCGCGAAGGGGAGGCCTGCCGCGGCGTGGATCCAGGATCTCCAGTCGAGAGCCTCGGAGCACTTCTGGGTGCAGATTCTCGCGGAGGGGGAGGACGAGTCGTGGGAGGACGTCGACGCCGTGCTCGCCCAGCGTCGCCCCGGTGATGTCGGCCCGGAGGTGTCCATCCTCGAGGGCGAGGATCTCGAGCGGGAGCGCCACTTCGTGGTCTTCAAGGTCCGCTACAGGACGGAGGGCGGCGGAGACGAGGCGATCCTCGAGGTCCCCCTCGCGGCCGACGAGGCGCTCTTCGAGCTCCCATCCCTCGCCGTCTCTCCCGCCGAGGGCCTGCCGCCTCTTTCGGAGCTCACGTCGATGGACTCCGCCGCGCTGGCGAAGGTCTTTCGGGGGCTCAAGAAGTTCCAGGCCACTCTCGCATCCGGCGGGAAGACGTACTCGTCCAAGGCCTTCGATTTCGAGGGGACGACCTACGAGGTCGCCGGAGACGGCCGGATCCAGGCGGTGAAAGAGCTGGGCGGCCGGATCGGAGGGCTCATGGGCGGCCTCGGCGGCCGGGGCGAGGATGAGAAGAAGAAGCCGGCGTTCCTGAGCCTCGAGGCGGAGATCTCCTTCGAGGGCCCCGGCGCGCCGCCGCGAGCCCACTCGAGGATTCTCTTCTCGCGGAAGGACCTGAGCGCCGAGCCGCCGCGGATTCCCCTCCTGACCTGGGAGATCCTCATCCAGCCGCATCCCATCACGGCGCCGCTCGCGATCCGGGGTGCGCTGGAGGCGACGATCGCCGCGTGGGAGCCGGCGGTGGAGCTGCTGGCGGACGAGTCCCTGAAGCCGTCGGCGATTGACGGGCTCGCCTCGCGCGCGCCGGCCCCTTACCCTTCCTTCCTCGTGAACCTCGCCCTGCTGCGGGAGAAGAGCCTGGCGGACGCGCTCGCCGCCGACCCGCGCCTGAGGCTCCTCTGGGACCGCCCGAACGTCTCGGTCTGCGAGCGGCGGCTCTCCTTCCGCACGGGCGAGTGCTGCGCCTCGTCCCAGCTCCTCGTCGACTTCGTGGAGAACACCGTTCTCTTCGTCCCCGCGGAGCCGGGCGCCGAGCAGGCCGCCGCGGAGGCCTGCGCCGCGCAGGGCGTCTTCGACACGGTGGCCGAGGCGATGGCGCTCGAGGAGGCCGTTCCCGGCAGCATCGTCCGCTCCGCGATCCCCCTCCTCGAGCGGTCGCGGCTGACCGGAGCCCGTTGGCTCGCGGCGGGGCCGGGCGGCGACCTGGCCGCGCTCGCCCTGGGTCCCGAGGATGCCGCGTGGATCCGCGAGCGCGAGGGGGGGCGCGTGATCCTCGCGCCGGCTCGCCAGGCGGCCGATGCCGGCGAGAGCGGCGCGTGGTGGTCCCTCGACCCCGAGACGGGCGCGCTCGTGGGCCGCATCTCCGGCGGCGCCGGCGGAGCGCTGGTGGAGTACTGGCAGGCCAGCACGACCTTCCGCTGGTTCCTCGGCGTCGGCTGGTGCGTGGTCGACATGGCCTACGACCAGTCGCATGGCAACCAGGACACCGCGGGCGCGAGGCTCGTCCTGAAGTTCGCGCGCTGCGCCACGTTCGCATCCGTCAACCTGGTCTACCTGGGAGCTCCGGGAGCGGCGTACCGGCTCGGCGCCGGCATCGTGGTCAACGTGCTGATCAACTGGACGCTCGGAGGCAAGGGGATCGCGGGGGATGTCGCCGGCGGTCTGATGTTCTGAAGAGGGCTCGCGTCCGTTCGCAGCGAGCGGACGGCCGAGGCGGGCGCTCGAGAGCGCAAGCCCGGCGCGAGCGCGAGGAAGGGAATCATCACGGAGTCGATGGACATGAAACAGCCGATCAGCAGCGCGCGCGAAGATGGGCTCCGGCGGGCTCTGTGGGCTCTCTGTATCCTGCTCGCTGCGGGGGCCGCGGGAGCTGCGGGGGCCGCGGGAGCTGCGGCGCCGGCCGCGGAGCCGGACCAGGGCCGGGCAGTCGCCATCTCCTTCTCGACGGGCCTGACCGCGCCCCCCTCCTCGGCGTCGCCGGGCCTCCTCCTCAGCGCAGGCCGCTGGCTCGAGGAGGGCGTCGCCTCGCCCGGCGGATCGGCAGAGCTCGCCGCGCGGCTCCTGGTTGGCCTCGGGTACTCCGCCGCCAACCTGGGAGCGCGGGACCTGGCCGCTGGAGCGGACGCCATCCGGGCGGCCGCGGCTGCCTCGAAGCTGCCCCTCGTGTCGGCGAACGTCTTCGCCGCGGGCCGCGAGGAGACGCTGGTGCGGCCGTTCGCCGTGCTCGGGGCCGAAGGCGCCCGCGTCGGCGTGGTGGGAGTGACCGCTCCTCCGCGCGAGATCCCGGCGGGGCTCGAGGTGCGCGATGCGCAGGAGTGCCTGGCGGAGGTCCTCCCGGCGATGGAGAAGGAGTGCGGATCGATCATCCTCCTCGCCTGGCTCGACCGCACGAGCGCGGCCGCGATCCTGCGCCGCTTTCCGTCGGTGCGGATCTGCCTCGCCGCGGGGAGCGGCATCGCGGATCCGGAGCCGATCCAGGTGGGCGGCTGCCTCCTCCTCCAGGCGCCGAGGGGGATGGTGGCGCGGGTGGGCGCCGCGGCGGACTCGCGTGGAGCTCTCCGCGATCTGACCCACGAGAACCTTCCTGCGCCGCCGTCGCTTCCCGAGGATCTCCGCGAGCTGGTCGCATCCGCGCAGCGGCAGAGCCTGACGCCGGAGGCGATGCTGGCCGAGAGCTGGAGCCCGGCGCCCGCTCCGGGCGTTGCGGTCCGCCTCGAGCCCGGCGCCTTCGCCTGGATCGAGCGATCCGGCCGGAACCGGGCGGCGACCGCGAGAGTGCACTCGGTCCGGATCGCCGCCGACTACGGCGGGGTACTCTGCGGAGATGGCAGAGCTTTCCTCGTCGCTGACATGGAGTGGGAGAACATCATCCCCCTCACCCTCGTGCGGGAGAGGCAGCTCCCCACGGAGTACAGGATCCCCCAGCTCGGCGACCACCTCTACCTGGTGCTCGACGGGCGCGAGCTGTCGCGCCTGGCGCCGCTCGAGGATCCGCCGGGGCACCTCCCCGTGAAGGACTTCCGCCTCGAGCGCATCGGGTCGAAGCTGCGGGGGAACGCCTGCTTCGATGTCCCCGCGAGGAGCCTGAAGAGCGCTGAGCTCCGCTTCTACGACTACGCGCACGGGCACTTCGCCATCCCGCTGGCGGAGCCCGCTGCCGGCGTCGCCGACCTGCCGGCGGCTCCGGTGGCGACGGCGAAGAACGAGCTGGTCGAGGCGGCGGTGCTCTCGGTCGAGACGTCCCGCGAGCTCGGCGGCCTCGCGGCGCCGGAGGGCATGGCGTTCGTGAGGCTCGACTTCCGCGCCCGCAGCCTCTTCACCTTCCCGGCCGACGCCTCGGCCTTCGACCCGAAGGCGAAGAAGGGCGCCCGGCTACCCGTGGGTACCGTGGCCGACTGGAGCGACGCGTGGAGGTACCTCCAGCTCGTCGCCGACGGCGAGCGGGGCTACGCGCCTCACGCCCTCAGCTCTCTCGCGCGCGAGCCCCGGTTCCTGCCGGACCTGCCCACGGGAGGCGATGTGGTCTTCCTGGCGCCCGCCGAGCACCGCTCGCTCGAGCTGCGCTGCGACTTCCCCAACGCGCGCGTGCCGCAGAGCGCGCAGGTCCTGAGGCCGGCCGGATTCGCTCTCCGGCTCGAGGGCGCGCGGCCGGCGCTTTCCGCGCTCAAACCGCTCGTCGACATCGACGATCAGGACTTCCGGGTGGCCGTGGTCGCCCAGGAGGTCCGGCCAGACTTCGCCGGCGAGGCGGCCGGAGAGGGCCAGCGGTTCCTGGTGATCGACTTCGTCGTCGAGAACAGGAGCCGGCGAGGCGAGCTTTTCCAGACGCGCGAGCAGCTCAAGTACGCCGCGGAGGATGGCGCGTCGATCGAGATCGACGCCGTCTCGGCCCGCGCTCCCCACGGCGCGCCCGACCTCCTCTGGATCCCCGCAGGCGAGCGCCGCGCGTTCCAGGCGGCGTTTCGCATCCCGGCGGGCGACACCAGGCCGCGGCTCGCCTACGCCGGTGTCTCGCGCGCCGAGGTGCTCGCGCTGAGGCCGCTGCCCGCGCCGCCGGCCGCCGCCGAGCCCGAGGGAGCGGCAGTCGCCGCGCCGCGCCGCCCGGATGAGAAACACGCCGAAGAGACCGTCTCCGCGCCGGAGGCTTCTCCGGCTGCTCCCCCCCGCGAGGGAGAGGCTCCTCGGGCGGCGCAGCCTCCCGCAGAGGGGAGAGCCGCGAGCGGAGAGACCGCGCCGGCAACGCCCGCCGGCGCGGGCACCACTGCTCGTCCCGCCGCCGAGCCCGCCCCGCCGGAGGCGGAGCCGGCGCCGCCGAGGCCTCCGCGCGAGCCGAAGGGGCTGGCCGGCGTCGGCCTGACCGCGGAGCAGGTCAACAGGGCCATCGACCGCGGAGCCGAGTTCCTCTGGAGCTACCTGAGGAGCGAGGACCTCGAGAGGAGGAAGAGGAAGCTGGGCGATGAGGAGGAGCACGTGCTGGCCTCTCTCGCGCTCGTCCACTCGGGCGCGCACGAGAAGTTCCCCGACTTCGCGCGGGAGCTGGACGCCTTCCTCCGGCGGCTCGACTGGGCGGATCTAGGCACCTACGAGCTGGGCATCCTCGGGATGCTGGTCGAGGCCCGAGGCGAGCCCGCGCTTCTCCCGGTCCTCAAGCGGGCGACGCGCCACCTCCTCGAGGGCCAGGGCCAGTACGGGAGCTGGAACTACACCTGCCGCCTCCCCGATGAGCTCTCGGGCGATCCGGACGCCGGCCGCGTCCTGATGGTGTCCGGCGGCCGTCCGCTCGACGGATCGGAAGGCGCAGGGGCCGTCCTCGAGCGGCTCACCGACTGGAGCAAGGGCTCCGACGGCGACAACTCCGTCTCGCAGTACGCCGTCCTCGGCCTCCGGTCGGCCTCGAGCGCGGGGATGGGCATCTCCGCGGAGGTCTGGAAGCGGACGCGCTCCATCCTCCAGAAGCGCCAGCGCGACGGCGGCTGGGGCTACACGTCGGGCACCCCGTACGGGAGCATGACCTGCGCCGGCGTCTGCTCCACGGCCATCTCCGCGAGCGAGCTGGGGGAGAGGGACATCCTGGGAGATCCGTCCATCCGCAAGGGGATCGACTGGCTCGCGGCCCGCTTCAGCGTCACCGAGCATCCCGAGTCCGGCGAGTGGTACTACTACTACCTCTACTCCCTGGAGCGGGTCGGCAGGATCCTCGACGTCGACTTCATCGGAGAGCACGAGTGGTACCCCGAGGGAGCGCGGCAGCTCCTCTCCCTCCAGAAGGCCGACGGGAGCTGGGTGGGCGCGAGCTACGAGAAGGACCCCCGTCTCGCGACGAGCTTCGCCCTCCTCTTCCTGACGAGGGCCACGCACGCGCTCCAGGGCGAGATCCAGCGCGGCGGGAAGGGGACCCTCAAGACGGGCGTCGCGCTCTCCCGCAAGAGCCGGTTCTACCTGATCCTCGACGCATCGGGATCCATGCTCTCGGAGATGCAGGGCCGCCAGAAGTTCGACATCGCGCGCGATGCCGTCTCTTCGCTCATCCGGGAGCTTCCCGAAGCAGCCGAGGTGGCGCTGCGGGTCTACGGCCACCGCAAGCGCTCCATCGAGCAGGGCGCGAGCGAGGACACCGAGCTCGTGGTTCCCCTCGAGCCCCTCGACAAGCAGGCCCTGCTCGCCAGGCTCGAGGCGCTCCGGGCGAGGGGGAAGACGCCTCTCGCGTTGAGCCTCCTCGAGTCGGCCGAGGACCTGGCGTCCGCGCGCGAAGACCGGCCGGTGGTCGCCGTGCTCCTGACCGACGGCGGCGAGGACACCATGCCTCGCAGGGATCCGCTGGCGGCGGCCGAGGTGTTCGGAAAGGTCGAGCACGTGACGCTCCACGTGATCGGCTTCGACATCGGCCGGGAGGACTGGAGCCGGGAGCTCGCGGCGATCTGCGAGAAGGCGCGGGGCAAGTACTGGCCGGCGCGCGATGCTCAGGCGCTGCTCGGCGAGCTGCGCACGGCCGTCCTCGGCCTGCCCGATCGCTTCGAGGTCCTCGACGCGGCCGGCCGCGAGGTGGCCCGCGGCGCGTTTGGCGATTCCAGGGTCCTCCCCGAGGGGAAGTACCGCCTGCGCGCCTTGACGCGATCGCTGCTCTTCGATGAGGAGTTCTGGATCAACACCGACGCCGTCACCTCCGTCACGTTCAACGCCGATGCGCTCGTGAGCCTCAAGGCGCCGGGAGGGACGCCGCGCGCCGAGGAGAGCGCCCCCTCCGCCGAGCCGGCGGCCGCGCAGCCTCCCGCCGAGGCGCGACCCGACGAGAAGGCGCCGCCGAAGTTCTGCACCGGTTGCGGGCGCGCGCTCGAGCCCGGCGCGCGCTTCTGCACGGGCTGCGGCCGGAAGGTCGGGAGCTGACCGGCCTGGGCGGCAGGGCGGCACTCCGGCGCTGTGCGGGGGGCCTTCACCCGCGCGGCACCTGTATCTGCGCGGCTCCTCACTCCGCGGGCACCTCGACGACGAAGGCGGCTCCGTCGTCGACATCCGGATCGAGGTAGAGGTCCCCGCCGAGCGCGCGGGCGAGGCGGCGGCTGAGCGCGAGGCCGAGGCCGACTCCCGGCGCGCTGTTCGCCGCGTCGCGGTCCGACTTGGAGAAGAGCTGGAAGAGGCGGCGCCGGTCGCGGCGCGAGATGCCGGGGCCGTGGTCGCGCACGCGGATGACCGCGCGGCCGGGCGCGCGCTCGAGCTCGAGGTGGATCCTTCGGTCCTCGGCGCGGCCGGCGTACTTGCACGCGTTGTCGACGAGGTTGACGAGGATCTGCTCGAGCGCCGATGTGTCGAGGCTCACGGCGATCTCGGCCCGCCGGCCGCCGTCGTCCCGTCGATGCGCGCCGCGCTCCCCGCCGCGCTCCCCGCCGTCGCCGTCTTCGCTCTTCTCGCCGTCGCCTTCGCCGCGCGCGCGGACAGCCTCTGGCAGCCGCACGGCGAGCTCCATCCCGCACCGCTCGGCGCACTCGGCGAGCCGGTCTCGCAGGCGCTCCATCCACTGAACGAGATCGATGCGGTCCCTCACTGCCTCGGTGCGCCTCGACTCGAGCCGCGCGTAGGCGAGGACGTTCTCGACGAGGTGGCCGAGGCGCTCCGCCTCGCCGGCGAGCCGCTCCAGGTAGCCGCGCTTCTTCTCCTCTCCCTCCACCATGCCCGCGGCGAGCATCTCGGTGTACATGCGGAAGGTGGTGAGCGGCGTGCGCAGCTCGTGGGTGACCGCCGAGACGAACACGCGCCTGCGCTCGCTCAGCGCCATGACGCCGCGGAGCAGGATGACCAGCGCGCCCGCCGCCGCGATGCCGCAGATCCAGGCCGTTGCGAGCGAGATCCTCAGCGGAGTGAGGAGCGCCGGCGCGATCCGGGACTCGAAGCGGGGAAGGAGCCGGACGGGAAGCGCCGCGAGCCTCCGCTCCTCTCCATCCGCCTGGCCGGCATCGCAAGGCTCGAGCTGCGCATCGGGGAGGAGGTCGCGGATCGACTCGAGCAGCCTCTCCGTCAGCTCCTCCCAGTCGATCCAGCAGCCCTGGAGATACGTCCCGCCGTTCACCCTCACCCGCCGGGCGAGGAGGAGCGCGCCGCCGATCCAGAGGGGCTTCATCCCCTGCTCGTCGATCGAGGCGGAAGGCGCTTTGTGCCAGGTCGACGCGATCTGCGACTCCTCCGCCTGCTGGAGGATGTTCTTCGCCCGCGCGGCCATCTCGGCGCGGTTGAGGATCTGCTGGACCGACGACGCAGCGGCCTGCTGCCGCTGCTGCGGCTGCAGCTCCTGCTGCTGCTGCTCCTCCTCCTCCTGCGGGGGCGGCTCGAGCGGTCGCGGCGGCTGCTGCCCGGCGCGCTCCGGGGGCGCTCCGGATCCGGCGAGCTGCGAGGAGGCGGCTCCTCCGTCGAGAGCACCCGGAGCCGGATCGCCGGCCTCCTCGAGACGGCGAGCCAGCTCCTCCGGGCGGACGAGGTCCGCGAGCTCCTCGAGGAGCCGGTGCGCATCCTCGATCGCCTCGTGCGTCGTGTACCCGCTCTCCGCCAGGTCCCGCATGTTGCCGGCCGGGGCCTGGGGCGAGGAGAGCTGGCCGCCGGCTGCGAACTGGAAATGGATCCGCACCTGCGGCGAGCTGAACGTCAGCAGCGGTGACGGCACGAGCACCTCCCCCTTCTCGATCCGCGCGAACATCCGCGTGTAGGCCCCTTCGGCGGGGTAGAAGGCGCTGTAGGTGAAGTAAGGCCGAGCGCTCTCCTGGGCGATGAACGGAGAGAGGGAGGAGTCCATGCGCCAGAGCGCCAGCCGCACGCGCTCCTCGATGGCCGCCCTCTGCTGCGCCTCGATCTCCGCCTGCTCGAGCCCCAGCACGGCCCAGCTCACCCAGGACATGGCCGCGAGCAGCGCGGCGGCGCAGATGGAGAAGATTGTCCAGGCGTGCCAGGCGCGCATCAGGAGCCGCCTCCTCCGGCGAGCATGTAGCCCTTGCCGCGGACGGTGAGGAGGACGCGCGGCCGCTCGGGATCGTCGCGCAGCTTCTCCCGCAGGCGCGCGACGTGCATGTCGATGGTGCGCGTCGTCACGCCGCGCGGATCGAGGCGCCAGACGCGGGAGAGGATCTCGTCGCGGGAGATCGCCCGGCCGGCGTTCCCCGCGAGGTAGCGGAGTAGGTGGATCTCGCGCTCGGAGAGGTCGCAGCGCCCGCCGTCGCGGAAGCGCACCTCGCAGCGCGCCAGGTCCGCGACTCCGTCGGGCAGCGGGATCTTCTCCACGTCGGACGGGCGCTCCGGCGACCGGCGGAGCACCGCCTCCAGCCTCGCCAGCAGCTCGCGGATGCTGAACGGCTTGACGACGTAGTCGTCGGCGCCGAGCTGGAGCCCCTTCACGCGGTCCGATTCGTCGCCTCTCGCGGTGAGGATGATCACGGGCAGCGTGGGATGGGCGGAGCGGACCTGCCGCAGGATCTCCAGCCCGTCGCCGCCGGGGAGCACGAGGTCGAGGAGGATCAGGTCGCAGGCGGAGTGGAGGGCCTTCTCGAGACCCTCGTCTCCGCGCGCCGCCTCGCTCGCCGCGTATCCCGCGAACCGCAAGGCGTCGAGGATGCCCTGCCGCACGGCGGGGTCATCCTCGATCACCAGAACGATCTTCCGGTTCATGGGGTCGATGGGCTCTCCTTGGACTCGAAGCCGAATCCCTTTTTCTCGGCCTGCGCGCGGAGGTTCTCGATCAGGGCCGATTCGAGCGTCTGCGGAGCCGATTCGCTGCGCTTCTTCATCTCAGCCGCGACGAACTTCTTCCGCGCCTCGCTCAGCTCCTGGATCTTCGCCTGGATCTCCTTGCGCCGGGCGGCCTTCGTCTCGAGGAACGCTTTCTGCTCCTCGACCGTCATCTTCCTCATTTCCTCCGGCAAGTCCTCTTTTTTCAGCTCCTCGAGCTTGACCGCTGCCTCCTTCACCGCGTCGACGAGGTCCCACAGAGCGTTGCGGTAGAAGCCGGAGGACTTGGAGACCGCGCGCTGCACGCTGCTGCCCGAGCCGACGGACGAGGAGTTGCTGTCCTGCGCGACCTGCCGCGCCTGGCCCTCCGCGCCCGCCTTCCCGAACGGCACGTAGGTCTTGTTCAGCTCCTCGCCCAGCCGGAGGATCTCCTGGTCCTGCGGCGCCGGGATCTGCGGCTCGACCGAGTTGTGGTCGATCTGCGTGAAGGAGCCGTCGGCGAGGAGGGCCCCCTGCTTCCAACCCTCCTCCTCGCCGGAGCCCTGGTAGCCGCAGTGGACGGTGTTGACGATGATGCCCCTCGCGATCGCCTCGCGGCAGGCGATCTTCGGATCGACGCTGCCCTGCGTGAAGGGCTCGTTGCCGGCGATGAAGATCACCTTGAGGTCGTTCGGCGACTCGCTCCAGCGCAGCCCGCTCACGGCGGCCTGGATCACCTGGCCGCAGTACTCCGAGCCTCCGTTCGTGGTGAGAGCGAACAGCTCCTCGGAGACCTTGTCGAGGTCGTCGGTCAGGGGAACGATCTGCCGCAGGTGGCCCTCCGATGCCGGGATCGAGCTCTTTCCGTACTCGTAGAGCGCGACGCGCAGATCCGGGCGCTGGCCGTCGCGGCTCGCCAGCACGAGCTCGTTGACGATCTTCCACAGGTGGGTGCGGGCCTGGTTGATCAGCCCGCTCATGCTGCCGCTCGTGTCGAGGAGGATCGCCATCTGGATGAGCGGGCGCGGCTTCGGGGGAGGCGCGGCCGTTTCCGGCGACTCTGCGGATGAAAGCCACCGCGCGGCGGCGAGGGTGGTGATCAGCGAGCCTATGATGATCCGGTGCTTCATGTCAGGTTCTCCTTGTTCGAAGGGGTTGAAAGGCGATGCCACGGGCGGATCAGCGGTTGTAGGGCGAGGACGACGAAGAGGACCGCGGTGGGCTGTACGGACTCTGCTCCTGGACCTCGGAGCGCTTCTCGATCTGGAGCGCTTCCCGCGCGGGAGCGGCATCCGTCTCGCCTGTCGGCCCCTTGACGAGGATCGCCTCGCCGTCGACGACCATCAGGATGTCGCCGGGCAGCGAGACGCAGCTCTGCCGGCCCTGGGCCACGAGGCGCCCGAGCAGCTCGCGGAACTCCTCGCTCGCGAACTCGACCACGCGCCGCGGCTCGACCTCCTTCTCCATGCTCGCGACCTGGCTGTCGATCCAGCGGCCGCGGCGGTTGTAGAAGGTCTTGTCGGCGAGCTGCTGCACCGTCGTGACGGAGACGCGGTCCATGTCCGCGTTGTAGAAGTAGTTCCTGAAGTTCAGGGCGCTTTGCCCCTTCTGAGCCATCCGGTTGAGGTCCTGGTTCACCGAGCCGACTCCCGAGCGGTCGCGGAGCGAGCGGCGGACGAAGTTGCCGCCCGCCAAGGTGAGGTTCCCCCCGTGGTCGGTGATGTCCGTGCCCTCCTCGGCGAGGAACGCCGTGTACTCGCTGAGGATGCCGAACTCGGTGGAGAGGCGGACGATCTCGTCGACCAGCTCCCTGAGACGTGGGTCGGTGACCTGATGCGGCGTGATGTTGAGGCCGTGCGCCGCGCCGAGGTCGCGGATCGCGTCCTCGAGGTAGGCGATCTTGCGGCTCGCCCAGAGCCTCGGCACGAAGGCGTTGCGGGTGGTGGCCGAGCTGGAGTCGAAGGAGAAGGTGAAGGTCCTCTCCTGACCGAGGTAGTTGCCTTGCAGCGAGAAGCGCAGCGTGCCTTCCGCCAGGTACTGCCCGAGCACGACGAGCTGGTCGCCCTCGAAGAGGTCGGGGAGGAGCGAGGGGGCGAGGTCGCGGATCTTGCCCGCGGCCGGCCTCCCCTCGGCGTCGAGCACGGCGAGCTGGGGAGCGGCGAGGACCGGGCCGGAGAGGCGCCGGAAGACGCGGCCCACCTTCACCTCCACGTCCTCGCGCGGCAGGACGAACGTCGCGGTCGCGCGCGTCACCGAAGCGATCCGTTCCAGGAGCGGCGTGTTGACGTCGACGCCGACGCCGAAGGTGAAGATCCGGCGGGCGTCCGGATTGCTCTTCATCGCGACCTCGCGGATCGCGATCTCGGATGTCTGGCCGATCGTCGGCAGGCCGTCGGTGAGAAAGAGCACGATCGGAAGCCGTCCGGGCGTCGCCTCCTGGCGCAGCGCCTCGAGGAGCGCATCGTGGATGTTGGTCCCGCCGCGGGCGCGGATGCCTTTCAGGTACTCGCGGGCCTCTCTCTCGGTCTCGGGAGTCTTGACCACCGGCTTGGGACGGAAGGCCTCGACGGTGTCGCTGTAGGGGATGATGTTGAAGGCCTCGCCGTCCTCGAGTCCGGCGATGATCTGGAGAGCGGCCTCGCGCACCTGCTCGATCTTCTCGCCGCTCATGCTGCCCGAGCGATCGAGCACGAGGATGATCTCGCGCTGGATGGTTTGCCGCTCGGCGTCCTTCTCATCGGAGGCCGGCAGGCCCGCAAGGAGCAGGAAGTAGCCGCCGCCGACCCTGGGGTCGGGATAGGCGAGGAAGGAGGCGCTCACATCCTTGTCTTCGAAGAGGTACGAGAGGCGGAAGGCGCCGGGGTTTCTCGCTGCCTCCGGTCTGATGCTCACCTTCAGGTGGCCGGGCGCGGTGCGCGTGGTGTCGATGTCGTGGCTCGGCGAGTAGACCGTGGAGATGGCCCGCTTCGACCGGATCTCGGCGGAGATCTTCCACGCCACGGTGTAGTCGAGGGCCTCGCTGCGGGGGAGCACGTAGTCGACGCGCTGGCCGTCGGCGGGGAGGAGATTCTCGTACGTGAGGCGCACCTTCTGCGTGCCGCCCGGCTCCACGGGGAAGACGCTCGAGCGGATCAGGTTGTAGCCCGCGAACTCGAGGAGCGCGGGATCGCGAATCCTCGCCACGATCGCGTCGTAGATCCTCCGCGCCTCCTCGCGCGGCAGGAGCCTGGCCGTCGGCTCCTTGCCCGCGCCCTGGAAGGTGAATCCGCACGCGGCGGCCCCATCGGGGACAGGGACCAGCAGCTCGGCCTCGAGCCTCTGCCGCGAGGGATTGCGGAGCGAGATGGTGAGCGTCGTCGCGCTCGTCTGCTCGAGGATCGCGATGTCGGCGGACACCTCGGTGATCTGCACCGACGCGCCGGGACGCCAGGCGATGGATCTCCGCTGGGGCACGATGACGTTCGATGCGAAGGAGCTGTACTCGGGCGCGGCGACCTGCGCCGCCAGCGGCGCCGCGGCGAGAACGGCGAGGAGCGAGGACGCCAGCCAGGAGCCGGGCCGGCGCGCGAGTCGTGTCGATGAGCCTCTCATGGGATACCTCCGGGGTTGAGCTGGGTTCGCGCGGAACGGGGCGCGCGTCTCATCCCCAAGGTAGCTCGGCGGAGGGGCATCGTGTGTAAGGGCCGTGTAACAGGATACCGGAAGACGCCTCCGGGCCCGGTCAGCGCAGCTCCAGAGCTCCGCTCGCCGGGGTGATCGTACCCCCCCCCGGGCGGCCGCTCTCTCTTCGGGCCGCGGCGGCTCTCGACGGCTCAGATCGATCGGCCCGATGCGGTGATAAGCCGTAGCGAATCCCCTCTGGACCATCGCTCCGGCAGAGTTTACACTCTTATGCGACGAGCGGAGCAGAGAGGGTTGGGCCAGCGGGCCCGAAGACAGGCCGTGTCCTTTCAGCGTCGATGCGCCCGCCTGCGGATGTGCAGCGGGCCGGAACCCTGCCTTTCGAGCTGTGGAGCGGCTTTTCCGGCCCCTTGAGCGCTGCCCCCGCCGCTTGCACAGCGCGGATCTGCCGAGATCCGCGCCTGCTCCCGCTGCGCTCAGCGACGCCGAACGGTCACGATAGGTCTGTTTCTCGAAAGGCGAGGAGATGATTGGCATCCGTCCACCCCTGCTCTGGCAGCTCGAGTACCGGCACCGAGGAAGGCTCTTGTGTCGCACGTCGTGGTGTCTGCTTCTTGTCGTCATGGCGAACTCGGGGCTCTTCGCCGTCCCTTCCTTCTCGCGGTACTACCCCGTCGGTGCCAACCCCCGCGACCTGGCCACGGCTGACTTCAACGGAGACGGGCTCCGGGATTACGCCGTCGCATGCCACGATCCATCGCAGCCGGAGGTCACGATCCTTCTCGGTCAAGGGGATGGCCGGTTCTCCGTATCGACGGGTCCGGTCTGGACTCTTTCTTACGAGGTCGAGGCGGCCGACTTCGACGGCGACGGTCACGCCGACCTCGTGGTCTCGAGCGGCAACCGGCGAGGCACGACCCACGAGAGCGAGGACGCCGTCCGGTTCTTCTACGGAAATGGAAAAGGCGCGTTTCCCTATTCCAGCGAGCCCATCCCCCTCCCGGAGGGCTTTCTCACGTGGAGCGTCACCGAGCCGCGGCTTTTCATCACGGACGTGAACGCGGACCGGCGTCCCGACATCGTGGTCCTCGGCTATATCTTCAACCAGCCGGATCCGATCCTGACCCTCATCAACGAGGGGAGCCGGCGTTTCCGCCGGGTCGAGTGCACCATCCCGGACACCCCGCGCGACCTGATCTTCAGCGCCGGCAGCGCCGATTTCAACGAGGACGGCCTGCTCGACCTCGCGATGCTCCGGCGCGGCGACGAGATCCAGCTGGCCTGGGGCCAGAAGGACGGTACCTTCACATCGGGCGGCCCCACCATCGAGACGGGCGGGGCCTCCGGCGAGTACATGCTGGCGACGGACCTCGATGGCGACGGCCACGCGGACCTCATCGCCAGCATGGGCAGTCAGAACCGCCTCGCGATCTATCACGGCCGCGGGGATGGCAGCTTCGAGACGTTGCCGCTCCTCGTGGACACCGGGACGACTCCCGCATGGATCGGAGCGGGTGACTGGAATGACGACGGGCGGCGCGATCTCTGCGTCTACTGCCGCAGTGCCAC
>JAFGKN010000545.1 GCA_016928605.1 Planctomycetota bacterium
AAAACCCAAAAACCTCTTTCTTCTCATTTTTCCTCCTCGAGGCAAACAGGCAGAACCTACCTTTTTCACCCTGAACATCCAGCAGGAATGCAGCCCTGCGAGCGAAGCACCTCCCAATCTTCACGAAGTCGACGCTGGTTTGTTTTCGGTTTGTTTCGGTTTCAACTCGGGTTGTTTCAGTCTGGCATCGCCGCGATGGAATCGCGGTCCGCGCTCTCTTGCCTTCTCTTCCCTACATTCGTCTCGCGATCACTCTTCTCCGAGCTGGCTGCGACGGAAAGGCGGTAAGAACCCAGCCCCTTCCCGTCGGTTCACTCCTCGATGCGCGACGTCTGAATTCCTCGATCTCTCTCGTCGACCGCTCTTTGTCATCGAGACCCTCGAAGCCTGCGCTTCCTTCCGAAAGACCCTGGTCCAGCGCCAGGGGAGGCTTCGAACCAGCTGAGCGGTCGACAGAATGTCTTCCCAAACTTACGATCCGCCATGTTACAGAGAACGCCACAGCGAGTCAAATGGAAACTCTCCAAATTGATGCCGCGCCCTCCGCGCAGCGGAAAGCCATGCATCTCTTCAGTGTCGCTGGATCGGCCGGTCCGGCGCTCTCCCTGGACGCTCTGCAAAGCATCGGCGATGCCGAGATCTCCGAACGCAGATCGAGGAGGCTGCGCTTCCGTCACGGTTCTGTGCGGCGAAGGCGGCGAGAGCCAGCGCAGTGAGCCCATCGCATCTTGCGAGACGAACTCCTCGCTCGGCTCCAGTCGCCGGACCATGACCCATGGCCTCCATGATAGGCAATAGATCCGCGAAGGAAAACACAAAATTAGCGAAAAGCGACAAAAAGAGAAGCACGGCGAGATGTTCACGAGATGTCAGGACGAGAGGCACCCCTCGCCTTCGCGCCTCGTGCCGCGGCCGGCGGCGCCGGCGCTCGCAGCTCGCCTCACTCACCCTCGGCCATCCGCTCCCGCATCCACCCGAGCGCCACCGAAGCCGCCCACGGAGCCGCCACCACCGATGTGTAATGGCCGAGCGGCAGGATGTACGTCTCGGGTTCCCCCAACTTATCCCTAAGCAGGAGGCCCTGCGCATAGGGTACCTTGTCATCGCAGGCGCCCAGCAACAGAAGAACCCGCGCGGGCTCGACGGCCGGCGCGAGCCGGGCGGGATCGCACCGAAAGCCGCGCTGAAACTCGCGCGCGACCCCCGCCGCCGTGATCCCGCTCGCACGCTCCCGGGCCTGCAGGTACTCGAGGACGAGCCGCTCCCGCGACCCGGTCAGGATCGCCGGCAGATCGGCCCCCGCCAGGCACAGGACGCTCGCCCGCCAGCGCGGATCGCTCGCGACGAGAGCGACGTTCTTGATCGCGCCCAGGCTGATGCCGAAGGTCCCCAGCCTGTCCGCGTCCACCTCGCCCAGCGCCCCCAGGAGATCGACCGCCAGCAGGTTCTGCCGGACGTTCTCCCGGATCCGAGCCTCGAGGTCGACGGCATCGCGCCGCGGGTCGAGGATCACGGTCTCCTGGTGGAGAAAGAAGGTCGAGATGCCCCGGGCGCAGGCCTGCCGGCTGAAGTAGCGGCAGGCGAGGTAGTCGTCGAAGGTACCACCCAGGATGGGAGAGATCGCGACGAGCGGCGCGCCCCGGGATCCGGCCCGCAGCGATCGGTAGTAGTCCCCCACGACCTCCTCGAAGTCCCCCTCGAGCTCGGAGTAAGCCTGGAAGCGGAAGACGTAGCGCTCGTGATCGCGACCTCGCTCCTGGAGGTCCAACCCGAGAGCGCGGCCGGGGTGGAGAGGGCGCAGCTCGGCGAGCAGCCCGGGATCGAGCGCCTCGCGAGCGCGCGCGGGCTCGCCCTTCGCGAGATGCGAGCAGCCGCAGAAGGCGAGGACGGCGGCCGAGAGGAAGATGACGCCCCGGGCGCGGCGGACGCCGGCTCGCAGGAGGAACGCGCCGGGCGCGAGTTGCTGAGAGCCGCGGGTCTCCCCCCTCCGCTCATCGCCGGCGGAGGAGACACCCCGCTTCAAGGCCCGGATCACCGGATGATCTCGGCCTTCTCGCGCAGCCGCGCCATGGCGTCGAGACTCTCCTTGGCGGAGGGGGGTCGCCGCCGGAGGTCTTCGAGAAGCGCGGCCTTGACATCCTCGAACTTCGTCTCCTGCCGCCCGAGGAACTGGATGATGTGGAAGCCCCGCGGGGAGCGGACCACCTCGCTGATCGGCTGCTCGGCCGACAGCTTCAGGACAGCGGCGTGGAACTCGGGCCCGAAGAGCGATGCCGAGTAGCTCGGGATGCGACCCTCGCCGCGCCTCGTGAACGTGTCATCGCAGTACTTCTTGACCTGCTCGACGAAGTCGGCTCCGGCGCGGATCTCCTGGAGGATCCCCTCCGCCCGCGCGCGCGCGGCCGCCTCCTGCCGCGGAGGGAGCGCGTCGCCGTCGGGCCCCGTGCGCCTGCCCGTCGAGACGAGGATGTGGCGGAGATCGAAGCGGACACCGTCCTTGCCGTAGACGCGTTCGAACTCGAGCCGGAGCGCGTCATCGCCGATCTCGCGTCGCTTGAGGATGATCTTCGTCAGCAGGGTCTCGTAGTAGAGCGACTGCCGCAGCTCGTCCATGCGGTCCTCCAGGCTGGTCCCCTGCCGCTCGAGCGCTTCGAGGTAGCGGCCGCGGTCCCCCTGGAAGATGCCATCGATCGTCCGTTCGATCCGCGACTCGACGAGCTCGTCGACCTCCTGGGGAGTCACGACGATCCCCTCGCGCTGGGCCTCCGCGGCGATCAGCAGGCGGTCGATGTACTCGCCGAGCTTCCGCTTCCCGATGCTCGCGAGGAGGTAGTCCGCGTACTCCCGCAGGACGATGTCCCGCCCGTCGACACGCGCCACGACGCCCGGCGGCAGCCGGACGCCGCCCTCCGCGCCCTCTTCCTTCGTCTCGCCCTCCTGCGCCGACGCGGCGGCGCCAGGGGCGGGCGCCTCTCGTCCGAAGGGGCCGATGACGGGCCGCTCGGCCCCGTCCTCGGGCGCGGGAGGCGACTCGGGGGCCGGAGGAGCGGGCGCGGGCGCGGGAGCCTCCTCGGCGCCAGATCTCGACGCGATGCTCAGGGCGAGGATCAGGCCGAGACAGGCGGTGAAAACGATGAGAGCGAGGCGCCTCGAAAGCGGCGCGGTCCGCAGCGAGTGTCCTTCAGAGCGCATCTTCGTTCCTGGCCCGCAGGCCACCTCCATGCAACAGGCTTGCCCGAAACCCGCCTCGGAGACGATACACGACGCGCCCCGCAGCAGCCCGCCCGGTACTCCAAGCACCCGGCGCCGGGGCTCACTTCGAGCCCGCTGAGCTCTCCGTCGCCCCGGCAGGCTGGGCCTCGCCGGCCGCGCCTTCCTGCACGAATCCGAAGAGGACCTGGCTGCCGCCGTCTCCCAGGCGCAGCGATGCGGTCCTGACGATTCTTGTGTATCCCCCCGGCCTGTCCTTGTAGCGCGGTCCGATCTCGTCGAAGAGCTTCTTGACCGCGTCCTCGTCGCGCAGGAGCTTCAGGCCTCGCCGATAGTTGTGAAGCGTCTTGTCCCGGGCCAGCGTGATCAGCTTCTCTGCGAAGGGGCGGACGAACTTCGCCTTCTCCTTCGTCGTCACGATGTGCTCCCTCTCGCCGAAAGAGAGGAACAGACTCCGGGCGATGTTTCGCTTGAGCGCCAGGCGATGAGCCGCGCTGCGGCTGAGCTTCTTGGTGCGTCTTCGATGTCTCATGGTTTCAACTCTCTGGCCGCCCGGCCTCAGTTCTGCTCGACCTTCGGGACTTCCATGCCCAGTCTCAGGCCCAGCGCTTTCAGCTTCTCCTTGATCTCGTCGAGGGTCGTCTTTCCGAAGTTCCTGACCTTCAGGAGATCGCCCTCCTTGCAGGCGACGAGGTCCCCGATCCTGTGGATGCTCTCGCCGTCAAGGCAGTTGTAGGCGCGCACGGACAGCTCGAGAGTGCTGATCGGCTTCTGGAGCTTCTCCTGGAGTCCCTCGCTGTCCTCGTAGGCGATGTGCTCCTCGGCCTCGACGCTGTCCACCGGCTGCAGCTCGTAGCCGATCTCGGTGTACTGGACGAAGGGATTCAGGTGGCGCCGGAGGATCTTCGAGGCCTCCACGAGCGCCATGTCGGGAACGACGGTGCCGTCGGTCCAGATCTCCATGATCAGCCGGTCGAAGTTGGTCCTCTGACCGACGCGGGTGTTCTCGATCCTGTATCGCACTCTCCGCACCGGCGAGAAGGAAGCATCCATCCATATCACGCCGATCTCGGTGTCGTTCTGCGAATTCTCCTCGGCCGTCGAGTAACCACGGCCCTTGCGGGCGCGAAGGTCGACGTTGAACGGGATATCCTGCGTGAGCGTCGCGATCTTCAGATCCGGGTTCATGATAGAGACTTCGGGACCGTGCTGGATGTCCGCCGCAGTCACATCGCTCTTCGAATCCTTGCGGATCTTGAACTCCGCCTCCTCCCCCTGGTGAATCTGCAAGAGCACGTTCTTCAGATTGAGGATGATGTCGGTGACATCCTCGTAGACGCCGGTAAGGCTCGAAAATTCATGCTGCACGCCTTCGATTCTCGCCGAGACGACGGCGGCGCCTTCGAGAGACGAGAGCAAGATGCGCCGCAGGCTGTTGCCCACCGTCACGCCAAAGCCTCTCTCGAACGGCTCGACGAGGAACTTCCCGTACTCGCTCGTGCGTGTCGCTTCCTCGCACACCACCGAGTTCGGGATCTCGAAGTCTCTCCAACGAATTCGCATCACAAAACTCCTTCAAGGCTCGGCGCATCCCTACCGAGCCTCCGTTGTCCTGAATGTGCGCCTCGCGGCTCGGAGGTTCCCTGCCTCCGCGCCGCCGGATTCCCTCGTGTCGCCGACGATTCCCCCCGCCGCGGCCGCGCGCCTGGTCACACTCTCCTTCGCTTCCGGGGACGACAGCCGTTGTGCGGAAGCGGCGTCACGTCCTCGATCGACTTGATATCGAGGCCCGACGCCTGGATGGCCCGGATGGCTGATTCCCGTCCCGAGCCCGGGCCCTTCACGCGGATGTCCACCTCCTTCATCCCCATCTTGAGCACCTTGTTGGCACACTGCTCGGCCGCCCGCTGGGCCGCGAACGGAGTGCTCTTCCTGCTGCCCTTGTAGCCGATGCTCCCGCCCGTATCCCAGCAGAGAGCCTGTCCGTTCTTGTCCGTGATGGTGACGATGGTGTTGTTGAAGGTCGCCTTGATGTGGACGATTCCCTTGACTACGTTTTTCCGGATCTTCTTCTTGGCCATTCTCCGCTCGAGCTCTGTTCGATTTGCCTGGACGCAGCCACCTCGGCCGCCGAAGACACCGCAAGACGGCGCGACAGCACGTCCCTGCGCGGCTTTCGCCGCATGCGAGAGCCGCCGCGATCCGCACGCGAAGCGCTAGCGCATCTGCTTGATGCTCCGCTTCGTCGCCACGACTTTCCGCGGCCCCTTCCGGGTGCGCGCGTTGGTCTTCGTCCTCTGCCCGCGCGCCGGCAGACCGCGCCGGTGCCGCAAACCCCGATAGCAGTTGATCTCCTTGAGCCGGTTGATGTTCTGAGAAAGCTGGCGCCGCAAGCGGCCTTCCACAACGCAGTCGTTGTCGAGGATGGACGCGATGCGCCCGAGCTCCTCCTCCGTGAGATCCTTGGTCTTGACCGACTCGTCGATTCCCGCCTTCTTCAGCACGTCGAGGGACAGAGAGCGCCCGACGCCGAAGATGTAGGTCAGCGAGATGCCGATCCTCTTGTCGACGGGGATATCGATACCCGAAATTCGCGGCATCAGAACTCCTTCGTGCCTTCAGAGGAGGAGCCGGCGCCTGAGATCCCCCGAGTTCGTGGCGGGGATCTCATCCGGCGGCTCACCCCTGCCTCTGCTTGTGTCTGGGGTTGCTGCAGATCACGCGGACCACACCCTTGCGGCGGACGATCTTGCAGTTCTCACAAAGCCTTTTTACTGAAACCTTTACTTTCATTCATCACCTCGCTCGGCCGGGGTCTCCCCGCAGCACGGCCGCTCAAACCCGGTACACGATCCGAGCTTTGGTCAGGTCATAGGGAGACATCTCGAGCGTCACGCGGTCCCCCGGCAGGATCTTGATGAAGTGCATCCGCATCTTGCCGGCCACGTGCGCCAGCACGGCATGGCCGTTCTCGAGCTCCACCCGAAACATCGCGTTGGGAAGCGCTTCCTTCACCACGGCGTCAACGCGAATATGGTCTTCCCTTGGCATGCGTCGTAATTCTCACCACCCATCGCGAGTCACTCGTCGTCCTCCCTTCCCCCGCGTCACCCGGAAAGACGGAGAGAGGACAAAACGAGAAGAGCCTTGCCCGCCGGCGGCGAACCAAGGCTTGTCTACCCGGGGGTCGTCGCGCGGTCCTCCCCCGTGGCAAAATAACGGAAAGCCGAATATACAAACGCCTTAAACGCAGGTCCAAAAAAATCTCCGCAGTTTTTCCGAGATTTCCTGTTTTCCCCGCGGAGAGCTCACCCCACCTCCGCCCCGCCTTCGAGGAGGGTCAGGATGTCCGGCCCTTCCCCTCTGACGGCCACGGTGTGCTCGAAATGGGCCGAAAGGCTCCGGTCCTTCGTGACCACCGTCCAGCCATCGTCGAGGATCTCCACGTCGTCGGTTCCGATATTGACCATCGGCTCGATCGCGAGGACCATCCCCTCCCGCAAGGCGGGATCATGCCTCAAAGGCTTCTCCTCCAAGTAGTTGGGAACCTGGGGATCCTCGTGAAGCTGGGACCCGATCCCGTGCCCGACGAACTTCTTGACCACGTGGTAGCCGCTCGACTCGGCGCAGCTCTGGATGGCCCGGCTCACGTCCGAGATCCGCTGGCCGACTCGGGAGGCCGCGATCCCCCGCTGGAGGCACTCATGGCCGACGGCCAGCAGCCGCCGGGCCTCGTCGGAGACTTCCCCGACCGGAAAGGTCCAGGCCGCGTCACCGCAGTACCCCCGGATCTTCACGCCGACGTCGACGCTCAGGATGTCCCCCTCCGCCAGCTTGCGCCGGCGCTTCGGGATGCCGTGCACCACCTCGTGATTGATCGAGAGACAGCTATTGGCGGGAAACCCCCGGTAGCGGTAGAAGAGCAGCTTCCCCCCGCGGTCGAGGACAAAGTCTCGGATCAGAAGGTCCAGCTCCTGCGTGGAGACTCCGGGTCGCAAGGCCTTCCACACCTCCTGGATGGCCCCCGCGACGATGCGGCCTGCCTGGCGCATCTTCTCGATCTCTTCCGGCGTCCTGTAGGAAATCACGGCGTGGTTCAGAAATGGAGCGATCCGGGTGACACTGGCGTGTTTCAGAAACGAAGAACAGGCGCCGTAGGCGCCCGGCGCCCAGCAGGCGCCGCCTCGATGGAGCCCGTGTGCCGCGCTCTCCGGCTCGGTCCTCCGCAACCTCGGCCGATCAAAGGCTCTTCTGCCGGGACGGGCCTCCTCCGCCCCGCATGAAGCCCTCGTACTGGCGCACCAAGAGCTGAGCCTCGATCTTCTCCACCAGATCCAGTGCAACGCCGACGATGATCAGGATGCCCGTTCCTCCCAGGAACTGCGTGACCATCATCTGCATGCCGGGGATGGCGCGAGTGACCATGGTCGGAACGAGGGCGATGACGCAGAGAAACGCCGCTCCAGCAAGCGTGACGCGCTTGATGATCCGGTCGAGGTACTCGGCGGTGCGCTTGCCAGGCCGGATGCCGGGGATGAAGCTCCCGTACTCCTTCATGTTCCCGGCGATCTCCACCGGATTGAACATGAGGCTTGTCCAGAAGTAGGTGAAGAAGAAGATCAGCGCGATGTAGGCGAGAGTGTTCAGGAACTGTCCGTAAGAGAAGGCGGTCGCGAGATACTGAAGCACCCGGTGAAACCAGGTTCCTCCGGTGAACGCCAGCTGCTGCAGGATCAGCGTGGGAATCATGATCAACGAGGAAGCGAAGATGATCGGCAAGACTCCCGCTGCGTTCACCTTGATCGGCATGTAGTGCCGTTGTCCCCCATAGACCCGGCGGCCCTTCACCGCCCTCTGCTGCTGAATCGGAATCCGGCGCTGCCCCTTGGTGATGAAGACAACCGCCGCCACCACGGCGAAGAAGAGGCAAAGGATCATCAGGCTGTAGGTCACCTCGAAGGGACGCTCATCCGGACCAGCCAGCCAGATCTTCTGGATGAGGAAACCCAGGGCCCCCGGGACATCCGCGATGATGCCCGCCATGATGATCAGCGAGGTACCGTTTCCGATGCCCACCTCCGTGATCTTCTCTCCCAGCCACATGAGGAAGAGGCTGCCCACGGTCACGCAGGTCACCTGCAGAGTCCCCATGAGGAATCCGGCGCTCGGGCTCATCGAATGGCCGAGCTCGTCGGCGGTGCCGGCCCAGGTCACCACGAGAAAGGAGCCCTGCACGAGGCAGAGGAGGACGGTGGCATAGCGGGTGTACCGGTTGATGATGCGCCGGCCGTGCTCGCCTTCCTTCGAGAGCGCTTCGAGCCGCGGAAACACCTTCACCAGGAGGGAGAAGATGATCGACGCGGAGATGTACGGCATGATGCCGAGCGAGAAGAGAACCGGAGTGAAGGATCCTCCGGTCAGTCGGCTGGTGAACTGGAGCCAGTCGAACGCGCTCTTTCCGCGGGAGGCCATCGTGTCCCAGAACACCTTGACATCGATTCCCGGCAAATAGATCCAGAACCCGATCCGGAAGATCAGGAGCAGCGCAAGGGTCCACAAGATCCGGCGCCGCAGCTCCGGGATCTTGAGGATGTCTCGTATGATCTTGAACATTTATCTCTCGGCTGTTCTCGCCGGCAACTCCACGGCACCACCGGCTTGTTCCACTTTCTGGCGAGCCGAATCGCTGATCTTGTCAGCGACCACGATCAGCCTCTTCGAGAGGTCCCCCCACCCGAGCACCTTGAGGCGGCCATGACGTGGCTTGAGCAGACCGCGGCGCTCGAGGATCTCCAGATCCACGCGGTCCCCGGCTTCAAACTTATCGTCCAGCACCGCGAGGTTGATCACATCGTAACGGGTGCGAAACCGCGCGTTCGAGAAGCCCCGCTTGGGCACCCGGCGCACGAGCGGCATCTGACCGCCTTCGTAGTAGTTGCGCCTCTTCCACCCGGATCGGCTGTGGGCACCCTTGTGGCCGCGGCCGGACGTCTTCCCGATGCCGCTCCCCGTCCCTCGCCCGCGCCGCTTTGGCGGCTTGTTCTTACCGGCCTTCTGCAGGACCTCGCCGATGCTCATCGCGCCACCTCCACGCCTCGCAGCCGCCCTACGTCCTGCCGGTTCCTCAGCTGTAGAAGAGCGTTCAACGTGGCTTTCACCACGTTCAGGGGGTTGTTGCTCCCGTGGACCTTCGTCAGGATGTTCTTGATGCCGGCGCACTCCACGACGGCCCGCACGGCCGCTCCCGCGATAACGCCCGTTCCCTCCGAGGCCGGCAGAAGCGTGACGCGCGCAGAGCGGTACTCACCGACGACCTTGTGGGGGATGCTCAGATTCTCCACGGGCACCTGCGTGAAAGCTTTCCGGGCGTTCTTCATCGCCTTCTCCACGGCGGGCGGCACCTCGTTGGCCTTTCCGAAGCCGACGCCGACCGTGCCCTCCCGATCGCCGAGGACGACGAGAGCGCTGAAGCTGAACCTGCGCCCGCCCTTGACCACCGTAGCGCAGCGGTTGATCTTGACCACGCGCTCCTCGTACCGGCCTTCACCCTCCTCCGCCTGGGCGCGGCCGCGGCCGCCCCGGTCCCGGCCGCCCCGGTCCCGGCTCGGACGTCCCTCCCGGACCGGCCGCAGCCCCCGCGGGCCGACCGTCGCCGCGTTCTGCCGGATCGACTCTCGACTCTCCGGGCTATCCGGCTGCTCTTGAGCCGTCTCGCTGCTCTCTGCGGAGGGTGTGGATTCTTCGACCAATGGTAGCTCCTTTATCGGAAGAGGGGTCCACCGTCCCGCGCGGTCAAAACTTGCCGCGCGAGATGCGGATTCCCGGATCGACCTCGCCCTTCTCTCATGTCGCTCAAAACTCCAGCCCCGATGCGCGGGCAGCCTCGGCCAGGGCCTTGACCCGACCGTGGAACCGGTAGCCCTTGCGATCGAACTGGATCTTCTTGATGCCGATCGCCTGAGCGCGCTCCGCAATCGCCTTGCCGACCGCAGCGGCCGCCGCACAGTTTCCGGAGAAACCCTGGATCTGTGAGGAGACATCCTTGCTGCGGGTCGAGGCCGAGGCCAGAGTGACTCCGCGGAAGTCGTCGACGATCTGACAGTAGATGTTCTTGTGGCTGCGGAAAACCGTCAGCCTCGGCCGCTCCGCGCTGCCGAACACCCGATTCCGGATGTGGCGCTTCCGGCGCAGCCGCCTCGTGCTCCTGAGAAGCAGATCCTTTCGAGAGATCATGGTCGCTTATTCACCCGATCCGAACGTTTTCCCGGCCTTCCGGACGACCTGCTCGCCCTCGTATCGTATCCCCTTGCCCTTGTACGGCTCGGGCGGGCGAGATCTCCGGATCCTGGCAGCAAACTCTCCCACCTGCTGCTTGCTCGCTCCACGGATCAGCACCTTGGTCGGCGCGGGGGTCTCCACGACAAGACCCTCGGGGATATCGAACTCCACCGGGTGGGAAAATCCGATCTGGAGCACGAGACTCTTGCCCTGGAGCTTGGCGCTGTAGCCGACTCCGACGATCTCCAGCGATTTCTGGAAGCCCTCGCTCACTCCGCGGATCATGTTCGCCAGAAGCGCCCTCGCCGTGCCATGGTAGGCCGCGGCAAACGGCGTGTCGCTCACCCGCTGGACGAGGACATCCTGTTCGCGCACCTCGAAGGCGACCTCGGGGCGGAAGTCGAAGGAGAGCTTCCCCTTCGCACCCTCCACGGAGACCCGTGTTCCGGCATCCTGCCGCGAGGGAGTCACCTTGACGCCTCCGGCGATGGGAACCGGCTTCTTTCCTATCCTCGACACGGCTCGTTACCTCTCGTGGTTATCCCTTCCGTCCGCACTCTCCGCCGGCCGCTGCGCCGCCTGCGCGGGCGCTCCCGCGCCGGGTGATGTCACCAGACCTCGCAGATGACCTCTCCACCGACTCCGAGACGCTTCGCCTCGAGGTTCGACATGACGCCGCGCGACGTCGACACGACCGCGACACCCAGGCCGCCGAGGACGTCCGGCAGGTCCTGGCTCTTCGAGAAGCACCTGCGGCCCGGCCGCGAGACGCGCTGGATGCGCTGGATCACCTTCTCGCCGTCGGGCCCGTACTTCAGTTCGACGCGCAGCAGGCCCTTCGTGCCTTCCATCACCGGCTGGTAGTCGACGATGTAGCCCTGCTCCTTGAGGACCCTCAGGATGTCTTTCTTGATGCTCGAGTACGGGGCGCTGACAGTCCGCACACCGTTCGAGTTCGCGTTGCGAATCCGGGTCAACAGGTCGGCAACCGGGTCGGTCATACTCATGGAAACTATCCCTACCAGCTGGCCTTCCGCACGCCAGGGATCTCGCCCTTGTTGGCCAAAGTGCGGAAACAAATCCTGCAGATTTGGAACTTGCGATAGTAGCCCCGACTCCTCCCGCAGAGCTGGCATCGCGTGTACCTGCGCGTGGAGAATTTCGGCTTCTGCTTTTGCTTGACTCGCCAGGACGTCTTCGCCACCGAGCCTACCTCCTCAACGCGGCAACTCGCCGCATACAATTCCAGGCGGAATCAGCGGATCCGCCTCGATCTCAGACATTTCGGAATGGAAATCCAAACAGCTCGAGGAGCGCCTTCGACTCCTCGTCGCTCGATCGGTCGATCGTCATCGTCACGTTCAAACCCTGGATGAACTCCACGTCGTCGACGCTGATCTCGGGAAACACCATCTGCTCCGTGAGTCCCATGGAGTAATTGCCAGAGCCGTCAAAGGCACGCGGCGACATCCCGCGAAAGTCGCGCACGCGCGGGATGGCGATCGAGATCAACCTGTCGAGAAACTCGTACATGCGCGGGCCTCTCAAGGTGACCTTGGCGCCCACCGACATCCCGTCGCGCACCTTGAAGTTGGCAATCGACTTCCGCGCGCGAGTCACGACCGGCCGCTGACCGGTGATCGCCGCCAGGTCCTTGGTCGCGGTCTCGATGCGCCGGTTATTCTCGATGGCCTTTCCGATCCCCATGCTGACGGTGATCTTGTCGAGCCTGGGCACCTGATGGACATTCTTGTATCCGAATCGCTCCTTCATCTGGGGAACGATCTCGGTCGTGTATTTTTCCAGTAGCCGCGACATTTCGTTTCAACCAGCGTTAGGGTGCTCTATAGAATCCTCAGACCGGCTCTCCGCTCTTCTTGGCATACCGGATCTTCTTGCCGTTCTCGAAGCGAAAGCCGACTCGAGTGGGCTGGTTGGTCCGAGGATCGACGAGGAGAACATTCGACACGTCGATCGGTGCCTCGATCTCGATCCGACCGCCGCGGGGCTGCTTCTGACTCCGGCGGATGTGCTTCTTGACCAGGTTGACGCCCTGCACCCAGACCCTGGCCGCCTCGTGGTCCACGCGCAGCACGCGCCCCTGCTTTCCCTTGTTGTTCCCAGAGAGAACGACGACGAGATCGTTTCGCTTGAGATACACGGTCAGACGACCTCCGGCGCCAACGAGATGATCTTCATGAAGTTCTTCTGCCGGAGCTCCCGCGCCACGGCGCCGAAGATTCGGGTTCCCCGGGGATTGCCGTCGGCATCGACGATCACCAGCGCGTTGCTATCGAAGCGAACGTACGATCCGTCATCCCGGCGGACGGGCTGCTTCGTCCGGACGATCACGCCCTTGACGACCGTACCCGGCTTGATGTCGCTCGACGGCAGAGCCTTCTTCACGCTGCAGACGATGACATCGCCGAGATGAGCATAGGCTCGCCTGCTGCCTCCCAGCACGTGGATGCACTGAACGACCTTGGCGCCGGTGTTATCCGCGACATCGAGCTTCGTGCGCATCTGGATCATGGCTCACCCCCTTGCGAGGCGGCCGTCTCGAGGGAGATCGCCTCCTCCACGGACTTCCCCCTCCGGACGATCTCGATCAGCCGCCATCGCTTGCGCTTGGAGAGGGGGCGCGTCTCGGAGATCCGGACCACGTCTCCTGCCCTCGCCTCGCCCTTCTCGTCGTGAACCATGTAGCTCGTACGGCGACGGACGAACTTGTGGTACTGGCGATGCTTCTCGAGGCGCACGACGTCCACGATGATCGTCTTCTGCATCTTGTCGCTGCGGACCGTGCCGGTGATCGTCTTCGCTCGCCTGGCAGGAGTGCTCTTGCCAGCGGGATCGCCGACCGTCGAGGTGCTCTCTGCGGAATCCGTCATGCTCGATCTCCAGGTTCACCTTCGACGCCGGCCCCCAGGCCACCGGCAGCGGCGGAACGACTCTCCTCGACAGGCGCCGGCCCGCCCCCCTGCCCGCGGGCGCCTCGGAGATCGCCTCCGGCCGTGCCCTGCTTTTCCCTGAGGACCGTCATCAGCCGCGCGACGTCCTTCTTGAGCCTTCGAAGAGCTCCCGCATTCTCCAGCGGCTCTCCCTTGGCCTGGAAGCGCATCTTCCAGATCTTCTCGCGGGACTTCTCGATCTCGGATTGGATTTCAACGGGAGGCATCTCCCGCATCTCGGATAGATTCATGGCTTCTGTCTTACACCTTGTGCCGCCTGAGCAGAAAGCGGCAGCGGACCGGCATCTTGTGAGCCATCCTGTTCAGTACCTGCTTCGCGATCTCCTCCGGAACGCCGCCGATCTCGTAGAGCACCTTCCCGGGCTTGACGACAGCCGCCCAGTACTCGGGCTCCCCCTTGCCCTTGCCCATACGAGTCTCCGCCGGCTGAGCCGAGACCGGCTTGTCGGGAAACATGCGGATGTAAACGCGGCCCTCGCCTCGGAGGAAGTGAGCCGCTGCCACGCGCCCCGCTTCGATCTGCTGAGCGCTGATCCAGCCCGGCTCGAGAGACTGCAGTCCGAACTCGCCGAGGACGACGTGGTTCCCCCTCGTCGCCATGCCCTTGGCTCGACCCCGCTGCTGCTTGCGGTGCTTAACCCTTTTTGGCATGAGCGCCATGACGCTGGCCCTCCTCCTCGCTGTAGCGGCCGTGATAGATCCAGCACTTCACCCCGATGCTGCCGTAGGTGGTGAAGGCCTCGGCGAAGCCGAACTCCACGTGCGCCTGAAGCGTCTGCAGTGGAATCGTCCCCTCGGCAAACGACTCGCGGCGAGCCATCTCCGCCCCCCCGAGCCGCCCGGCCACGGCGATCTTGACGCCGCGCGCCCCGCGGTCCATCGCCGATCGGATGGCCATCTTCATCACGCGCCGGAAGGCGGCCCGACGGACGAGCTGCTGCGCCACGGACTCCGCGGTGAGCTGCGCGTTCACCTCTGGATTGAGGACCTCCCGGATCTCCAGCTTGACCTCCTGAGCGCAGAGGCGCTCGAGGTCGGCCTTGAGGCCATCCACCTTGGCGCCTTTCTTCCCGATGATCAGTCCAGGCCGAGCTGTGTGAAGGATGATCCGGACGCGGTCCATGTCCCGCTCGATCTCTATCTTCGGAATCCCCGCGAACTCGAACTCCTTCTTGATGAACCGGCGGATGTGCTGATCCTGGACCAGCAGCTTGCCGAAGTTCTGCTTGTCTGCGAACCAACGGGAGCGCCAGTCTTCCGTGATGCCGATCCGAAAACCCGTCGGGTGTACTTTCTGACCCATGACTCTACTTCAGTCCTTCTGGCCTTCTCCGCTGGACTGCGCCGCCGCGGCGGAAGGTTTCACCGCCGCTCGTTTCTTCTGCGCCGCCGGCTCCGCTTTCAGCACCACCGTCAGGTGACAGGTGCGTTTGAGGCGCGGATATGCCCGCCCCATCGAGCGAGGCCGCCAACGCTTCATGGTGGGACCTTCGTCGACAAAGGCCCGGTAGACCACGAGGTCTCCCGCCTCGGTCCCCGTCTTCTGCATCGCGTTGGCGACGGCCGACTCGACGACCTTGCGGATCATCGGAGCCCCCCGCCTCGGCGAGAAGCGGAGCTTGGTCAGGGCGGCCTCGACCCGATCGCCGCGGATGAGATCCATCACGAGCCGCGCCTTGCGGGCCGAGATTCGGGCGTAGCGGTGACTGGCCGGATAGATCTGGGTGTCGCCGCCCGTGGCTAATCTGACGCGCGCCATGTCACTTGACCTTCGCCTTCTTGCCTCCGTGACCTCGGAAATTCCGTGTCAAGGAGAACTCTCCCAGCTTGTGACCCACCATGTTTTCCGTCACGAACACCTTCTTGAAGTCCTTCCCGTTGTGGACCAGGAAGGTCCGCGAAACGAACTCAGGGACGATCGTGCAGGCGCGAGACCAGGTCTTGATGGGCTCGTCCACTCCCTGTCCCTGCTGGACGACCTTCTTGTAGAGCTTGGGGTCCACGAAGGGCCCCTTTTTCAAGGACCTACCCATGACTTCGTTTCCGCATCCGGTGAATCAGTGACTTGACCTGTCGAATCAACGTTTCTTCCGCTTGCGCAGGATATGCTTGTTCGAGTGCTTTCTCGGGTTGCGGGTCTTCCCGCCCTTGGAGAGGACGCCCGTCGGCCCGCACGGATGGCGTCCGCCGGCGCGCCGTCCCTCGCCTCCACCCATGGGGTGGGAGACGGGGTTCATCGCCGAACCTCTCACCGTGGGCCGGATTCCCATCCAGCGCTTCCGCCCCGCCTTGCCGATGGTGATGTTCTGGTGGTCCAGATTCCCCACCTGCCCGATCGTGGCCCGGCACTGGACGTGGATGCGGCGGATCTCGCCGGAAGGGAGCAGCACGACGGCGTAGCTGCCTTCCTTGGCGTGGATCACGGCTTGAGCGCCCGCCGCTCGGACGAGCTTGCCCCCCTGACCGGGGCGCAGCTCGATGTTGTGGATCGGGATGCCGGGCGGCACCTGCAGGAGCGTCATCGAGTTCCCCGGGATCGGTTCGGCGCGCTCGCCGGCCAGGATCTCCTGCCCGACGGAGACCTCCTTGGGCGCGATGATGTACCGCTTCTCTCCATCCGCATAATGGAGAAGGGCGATGTTGGCCGTCCGGTTCGGATCGTACTCGACGGCCACGACCTTCGCGGGAATCCCCAGCTTGTCGCGCCGCAGATCGACCTTCCTGTAGACCTTCTTGTGCCCCCCACCGCGGTGGCGCGTCGTGATGCGGCCCTGGTTGTTGCGCCCGGCCTTGTTCTTGATCTTCACGAGAAGCGACTTCTCGGCCCGGGGCCTGGTCACCTCGGAGAAGTCCAGAACGCTGCCGAACCGTCGTCCGGCGCTGGTCGGCTTGAAAAGTCTGATACCCATGGCTGTCTCGGTGTCAGTAGACGTCGATCTTGTCGCCCGTCCTGAGAGTGACGATCGCTTCCTTTCGGTCCTTCCCGTAGCCGTAATGCTTGCCGACCCGCTTCCACTTGCCTCGACGGGTGCGCATGTTGACCTTCAGCACCTTGACGTCGAAGAGGTCTTCCACGGCGTCCTTGACGGTGATCTTGTTCGCATCCGGAGAGACCTCGAAAACGTAGCAGTTGAGGCTCTCGATGCCGTGAGTCGTCTTTTCCGTCAGCACGGGGCGGCGGAGAATTCCGTGCGAGTCCGTCTTCATCCCTCCTGGCCCTCCGATGCATCCTCGCTTCCCTGCGAAACCACCCCACCGGCGAGAGACCCAGCGCTCACTCGGTCGAATGCGTCGCGGGTCAGGATCAGCCGGTCGGCCATCAGGACATCCTCGGCGTTGAGGTCGGAGACGACCTTCGCTCGCACCTTGGGTATGTTTCGTGTCGAAAGGACGAGATTGCGATCGACCTGAGCGGTGCCGATCAAGCAGCGCCCCTCGACGCCCAGCGCCTTCAGCACGCCGGCCACAGCGCGCGTGCGGGGAGCATCGAGATCGAGCCCCTCGAGCACGAGCACGCGCCCCTCCGCGAACTTCGAGCGCAGCGCGGAAGAAAGGGCGAGCCGCTTCTGCTTCTTGTTGATCGAGTAGGAGTAGTCCCGCGGATGAGGGCCGAAGATCGTCCCGCCGCCCCTCCAGACGGGGTTCTTCTTCGAGCCTGCGCGCGCGCGTCCCGTCCCCTTCTGACGCCACAGCTTCCGAGTGCTACCCGTCACGTCGCCTCGCGTCTTCGTGTCGTGAGTTCCGCGACGGCGGTTTGCAGCGTACATGACGACGGCATCCTTGAGGAGCTTGTAGCGCACGCGCCGGTCCAGGCTCTCCTCGGAGATCGAGAGATCGGAGAGGGTCTCCCCCGAAGGGCTCTTCCGGGGAACCGTGAATACGGCCGGCTCAGGGGCCGAGCCCTGATCCGCGTCTCCTTGCAGCTTGTCCTCGGGGTTCATGACCGTTCCAGGCTCTCTTCGATGTAGACGTACCCGCCGTTGGGGCCCGGGACAGCCCCCTTCACCACGAGCACGCTCTTCTCCTCGTCGATGTGCACTACCGCGAGGTTGCGCGCCTTGCACTTCGCGTTCCCGTGGTGCCCCGGCATCTTCTTCCCCTTGAAGATCCGCCCCGGATCCGTGTGCATCCCCGTGCTTCCCGGCTCGCGGATGTTCTTCGACCCGTGGGACTTGTCCCCCGCGTTGAACCGGAAGCGCTTGATGGTCCCCGCAAAACCCCGGCCCTTCGACACGCCCTGGACGTCCACCTTGCCCACGTCCTTGAGGACGCGCACGTCGATGGTGGCTCCAGGCTCGAGCCCGGCCTTCACCGCCTCTTCTCCCCCCTCGCCCTCGGGAGCCTCACCTCCCTCTCCGGGGCGGGAAACATCCGTCTCGTCCACGAAGGGGACCTCCCGGAGGACGTACTTCGGCGACACCCCCCAACGCTCCAGCAGGGCCTGCTGGGGACGCTTCATCTTCTTGCGGCGATCGCCGAAGCCGAGCTGAACCGCCGAGTAGCCATCCCGATCCGGAGTCTTGACCTGGAGGATGGTACAAGGTCCAGCCTGGATGACTGTTACCGGCACCCAGTGGCCTGCCTCGTCGAAGATCTGCGTCATGCCGATCTTCCTGCCGAGGATCGCTTTGCGACTCTTCCTGCTTGTGCCTGCCATGGCTGATTAGCGTAGCGCCCTCTGCTCTGTCTCCGAGCGGCCGAGCCGTGGATCTCCCCGCCGAGGTCCGCAGGCTCGCTCGCCGTCACGCCTTCATCCTCAGGTTCACGCCCGCCGGCATGTTGATCTTGCGCAGGTCTTCCATCGTCCGCGCGCTCGGCTCCGCGATCTCGATGAGCCGTTTGTGCGTCCTGATCTCGAACTGCTCGCGAGACTCCTTGTCGACGTGGGGCGAGCGGTTCACGGTATAGCGCTCCACCCTCGTCGGCAAGGGCACCGGCCCGCACACCTTCGCTCCGGTGCGCTTGGCGGTCTCCACGATCTCGAGGGCCGCAGCATCGAGCACCTCGTGATCGTAAGCTTCCATCCGGATTCGTATCTTCATCGTCTCGTGCGTCGCATTTGCCGCGGGTCCTCGCCGCTCGGCAGCCCGCCCGCAGCTGGTGGCTTGCCGCTTGGAATGACTCGTTCCCTCTTCTCGACTCTCCGCAGAGACACCCCCCCCGCCAGCTCCTCTATCGGATCGATCTCGACTCGGGTCACCGCCATCGAACCGCGGCTGTCGGCCGCACCGATTCCCCAGAGGCAGATCGATCGCCGAGCCCGGTCGGCCACGACCGCCCCGGAACCTGAGTCTCCACCGCGTCGGGAGAGAACCGGGTTCCCTTCCGGCCCGGACCACGCTCCCCCCGCATTCGTAAATCCAGTATTAGCTTGGACTAAGGGCTTTCCGAGGCAAGGGTTAAAGAGTGAGATTATATCTCCGCCCAAGAGGCTGTCAACAGACAATCAGAATCTAGAACCGAAACCTCTCGGCGACCTCCTCGCCGACCGGCTGGTAGGACTCGGGCTCGAGGCTGATCATCCCCCGTCCCTGGGTCAGGGAGCGCAGCGTACCGGTGTAGCCGAACACCTCCGAGAGCGGCACGGTGCCGCGGATCACCCGGAGGTGGCCCTCGAGATCGACTTCCCGGATGGTCGAGCGGCGCTTGCCCAGGTCTAGGGAAACCGCTCCGTAGTACTCCTCGGGGAGCAGGATCTCGAAGCGCATGACGGGCTCGAGGACCACGCTGCCCGCCCTGGAAAGGGCGTCGGCGAAGGCTCCGGCGGCGGCGGCCGCGAAGGCGACGGCGGTGCTCTCTCCAGGCCGGAACTCCCCGTCGATGACGGTGACCCGGATCTGGAGGAGGGGCAAGCCCAGATCCCCGCCCGACTCCAATGCGCCCTGAACCGCATCGAGGATCGCCGGGTGGAACTCGAGGGGGACCTTCTCCTTGCGGAGCTCGCTGCGGACTTCCGACCGCGCCAGCTCCGCGCCGGGAGCGGGGGCGACGCGCACCCGGACGCGCGCGAACTGGGTCCGTCCGCCGAGCTGACGGTCGAAGACCGACTCGCCCTCGGCGGACCGGAGAATCGTCTGGCGATACGCCACGCGGGGCGTTCCGACATTGGCCGCCACCCGGAACTCGCGCAGGAGCCGCTCCTTGATGATCTCGAGGTGCAGCTCTCCCATGCCGGAGACCACGATCTGCCCCGTGTCGCGGTCCTCCCTCTGGCGAAACGTCGGATCTTCTCGAGAGAGCTTCTCGAGGCTCTCGAGAAGCCGCTGCCTGTCGGCGATGCTCACCGGCTCGATCGCCATGGAGACCACTGTCTCCGGGAAGTGAGGCGGCTCGAGCGCGATCTGGGCCGAAGGCTCGCAGATGGTATCTCCGGTGGATGTCTCTCGAAAACCCACGACCGCCACGATGTTGCCCGCCGCGGCCGCCTCGATCTTCTCGCGGTGGTTGGCGTGCATCAGGTAGATGTTCTGCGCGCGATCCTTCCGCAGCGTCCGGGAGTTGAGCACCTGGACTCCGGACCTGAGAGTGCCGCTGTAGACGCGGACATAGACCAGATCGCCGTGCCGATCCGTCACCGTCTTGAAGCACAGCCCGCTCATGGGCGCAGCCACGGTTGTCGGCCGCCGGATCTCCTTTCCCGTCTTCGGGTGGCGCCCCACCACCTCGGGGATGTCCTCCGGGGCCGGGAGGTAGTCGCAGATGGCGTCCAGCAAGGGCTGGATACCCTTGTTGCGCAAGGCTGCCCCGCAGAAGCAGGGTGTGATCCTCCGCCGGAGAGTGCCCTTCCGGATGGCTCTGCGGATGACCTGCTCGGAGACTTCCGCACCCTCGATGTACCGCTCCATGAGCTCATCGTCGTGCTCGGCGGCGACCTCGATGAGACGGGTGCGATAGGCGTCCACCGCCTCGGAGAGCTCGGGCGGGACCTCCGACTCGAGGACCGTCTCGCCCAGGGAGGCCTCGTCGAAACGGACCGCACGACGGCGGATGAGATCGACGACCCCTTCGAAGTCCTTCTCGCGGCCCATGGGGATCTGCATCGCGACCGGCTGCGCACCGAGCCGCCTGCGGATCGATTCCAGCACGCGGAAGTAATCCGAGCCCACTCGATCGAGCTTGTTGACGAAAACGATGCACGGGACCCCGTAAGCGATAGCCTGGCGCCAGACGGTCTCTGACTGGGCCTGGACACCTGCGGTCCCGCAGAAGACACCGACGGCGCCGTCCAGGACGCGCAGGGAGCGCTCCACTTCCGATGTGAAGTCGACGTGCCCCGGAGTATCGATGATGTTGATCCTGTGATCCCGCCAGTAGATCGTGGTCGCCGCGGCCGTGATCGTGATGCCCCGCGCCTGCTCCTCCGGCATCCAGTCCATCGTCGCGCTGCCCTCGTCGACCTCGCCGATGCGGTGCTCCTTGTGAGAGTAGTAGAGGAACCGCTCCGTCGCGGTGGTCTTCCCCGCGTCGATGTGCGCGATGATGCCTATGTTACGGATCGGCTGCTGGGCCATGACCTCGGCGCTCACCTGGAGTGAACCGCCTGCGCTCAGTTGAACGGAACCGCTCGGGCGGAGCCCTTCCTCTTCCGAGGAGCCGGCCGGCGACTCTCGCGAAGGGGCGCTTGTGTCACATCTCCCTGTCGCCAGCCGAGTCAGCGCGCACGCCGCGCGCACGCCGCGCGCTGCAGCGCGCTGACCTCCCAGGGCGCTCCAGCTCCCGCGAGAGCCGGCATCCAGGGGTCTGAACAGACACAAAAAAAGGCCCGCGCTCGCTCGACCGCAGGCCCGTGATCTTCACCAGGCGAAATGCGCGAACAGTTTGTTCGCCTCGGCCATCTTGTGGGTGTTCTCCCGCCAGGTGATGGACGCTCCCTGCCGGTTGTAGGCATCGGTCAGCTCGTCGGCCAGCCGCTGCGCCATCGGGCGCCCCTTCTTGGAGCGGCTGTTGCCGACGATGACGCGGATCGCCAGCGTCTGCTGTCGCTTGCGGTTGACCTCCATGGGCACCTGGTACGTCGCGCCGCCCACACGCTTGGACCGGACCTCCAGGATGGGCTTGACGTTGTCGACGGCCTGGAGAAAGACCTCGAGCGGCTCCTTGTCCTTGATCCGCTTCTTGAGCATCTCCAGGGCATCGTACACGATGCCCTGCGCCACCGTCTTCTTGCCGTCCCACATCACCTGGTTGATGAACTTCGAGAGCACCAGGTTCTTGTACCGGGGATCGGCCTTCAGGAAGCGCTCCGTCGACTTGAACTTGAACTTCGTCTTTTCGGTCTTTTTCTTCTTGATGCGAGGCACGTCTGGATCGACTTTCGAAAATCAGCCCTTCTTCTTGCCGTACTTGGACCGCCCCTGCGAGCGAGTCTCAACGCCTTGCGTATCGAGGGTCCCGCGGATGATGTGATAGCGGACACCGGGCAGATCCCGCACGCGCCCGCCCCGCACCAGCACGATGTTGTGCTCCTGAAGGTTGTGCCCCACTCCCGGGATGTAGGCTGTGATCTCCTTGCCGTTGGTCAGCCGCACGCGAGCGATCTTGCGCAGCGCAGAGTTCGGCTTCTTGGGAGTCATCGTCTTGACCTGGAGGCACACGCCCCGCCTTTGCGGGCATCCGGCGAGCACCGGAGACTTGCTCTTCTTCCGGACCTTCTTGCGTCCCTTACGCACCAGCTGGTTGATCGTCGGCATGGGAGATTACCGCTGAGGCCTTTCGTTCTCTTGTGACAGCTCGTTACAACACATCCGGGGTCGGATCGAGGCTTTCCTCGACGCCGCCGACCAGATCGTCGACTTCATCATCAACTTCTTCTTCTTCTGCTTCCTCCTCCAGCGCAGCCGTCTCGATCTCCTCGATCGGCCGGACCGGCCGCGGCGGCGGCTCGACGAGCTTCTTGACGCCCTGCTCGACGTAGGCCTTGAAGCCCGTCCCCGCCGGCACGAGGTGCCCGAGGATGACGTTCTCCTTGAGGCCGACGAGGTTGTCGGTTTTACCGGCCAGGGCGGCCTCCGTCAACACCTTGGTCGTCTCCTGGAAGCTCGCCGCCGAGATGAAGCTCTCGGAATGGAGCGACGCCTTGGTGATTCCCAGAAGCAGCGGCTCCGCAGTCGCCGCCTTCTTGCCCAGCTTCACGGTCTGCTGGTTGACATACTTGAAGCGGAACTTGTCGATGACGGTCCCCGGCAGGAGTTCCGTGTCGCCCGCGTCCAGCACCTGCACATTGCGCAGCATCTGCGAGATGATGATCTCGATGTGCTTGTCATCGATCGAGACGTTCTGCGACCGGTAGACATTCTGCACCTCTCGGAGCAGGTACTGCTGCACAGCCTCCTCGCCGCTGATGCGAAGGATGTCCTTCGGGATCAGGGGACCGTCGACCAGCGCATCGCCAGCCTTGACCCGGTCCCCCCGGTGGACGCGGAAGTGCTTGCCGTGCGGAATCACATGCGAGACCTCCATCCCCGACTCGTTCTTGACGATGACCGTAGCCTTGCCGCGCTTCTTCTCTCCGAGCTCCACGACGCCATCGATCTCGCTGATCACCGCCGGATTCTTGGGCCGGCGGACCTCGAAGATCTCGGTAACGCGAGGGAGGCCGCCCGTGATGTCCTGGGTTCCCGAGACTTCCCGGGGCGTCTTGGCGATCAGTGTGCCCGCCTGGATGACCACGCCCTGCTCGACCTCGATGTAGGCCTTCTCCGGGATGGGGTACATGGCGAGGGGCTCGCCGCTTGTGTCCTTGATGATGATCTGCGGGTGCAGCTCGCCCTTGTGCTCGACGATCTGCCGCCGGAGGCGCTTCGAGTGGCGATCCTGCTCCACCTTCATCGTCACGCCTTCGACGATGTCGTCGTACTCCACGATGCCGCCCTTCTCGGCGAGGATCGGAATCATGAAGGCCTCCCAGACGAGGAGCTCCCTTCCGGCCTTCACCTCCTCGGAATCCTTGACGCGCAGAATCCCCCCGATCGGAACGGCGTGCCGCTCCAGCTCGCGGCCTTTCGAGTCCACTACGAGGATCTCGCCGCTGCGCGTGAGGACGACGTCCTGGCCCTCGGGATTGGCAACCACCTTGAGGTTGTGATACTTGACCGTGCCCTTGTGCTTGCTCTTGATGCTCGTCTCCTCGATGGACTTGGCTGCGATGCCACCGATATGGAAGGTTCTCATCGTGAGCTGCGTGCCCGGCTCGCCGATAGACTGCGCGGCGATGATGCCGACGGCCAGGCCTTCCTCGACGAGGCGGCCCGTCGACCGGTCCATTCCGTAGCAAAGGGCGCAGACGCCCAGCGGGGATTCGCAAGTGAGCGCCGAACGGACCCGTACCTTCTCGTAGCCGAGATACTCGATCTTTCTGGCGATCTCCTCGGTGATCAGCTGGTTCTCTCGCACGATCACTTCATCGGTGATGACGTCGACGATGTTCCCGCGCGCTACCCGTCCCGTGATGCTCCTCGAGAGGGGGACCTCGATCTTGTCGCCCTTGTAGATGACTCCCTTCGTGACCCCGTTCAAGGAACCGCAGTCGCCCTCGGTGATCACGACGTTCTGGGCGACATCCGCTAGCTTTCGGGTCAGGTAGCCGGAGTCGGCGGTCTTGAGGGCGGTATCCGCCAGCCCCTTGCGCGCCCCGTGGGTCGACGAAAAGTACTCCAGGACCTTCAGCCCCTCGCGGAAGCTCGCCTTGATGGGCGTCTCGATGATCTTCCCCGAGGGCTTGGCCATCAGCCCGCGCATGCCCGCGAGCTGCCGGATCTGGGTGACGCTTCCGCGGGCGCCCGAATCCACCATCACGAAGATGGGGTTCAGGTACGGTTTTCCCTCTCGGGTGTCGTTCCGCAGCTCGGTCAGCAGTGCGTCACCAACGCGCTCCGTCGTGTGAGTCCAGAGGTCGATGATCTGGTTGTACCGCTCTCCCTCGGTGATCACTCCCGCCTGATACTGTTTCTCGACCCGGAGCACATCGGCGTCGGTCTTCTGCAGAAGCTCTCCCTTGGTCGGCGGGTCCTTCAGATCATCCTTGGAGAAGGAAAGGCCGGCGATGGTCGCCAGCTTGAAGCCGAGCTCCTTGAGGTCGTCGAGGAGGCCGAGCGTCGCCTTCCTCCCGAGCAGCTGATAGCAGTCGCTGATCACCCGGTTCAGGTTGGCCTTGCTCATGGTCATGTTGTAGAAATCCATCCCCGGAGGCAGGACGTCGTTGAAGTAGACCCGACCCACCGTCGTGGGATAGATCGACCGCTCCTCCTTCACGTAGCCCCTCTCGGTGATGAACTTCACGTCTTCCGGCAAGCGGACCTTGATAACCGTGTGATAGCTGACCTTGCCGGACTGATGGGCGGTGAAGACCTCCAGGGGACTGCTGAAAGTCCGTGCCCTCTCCTCGCTCTGTGCAATGGAAGCCGTCAAGTAGTAGCAGCCCAGGACGATGTCCTGCGACGGGGCTATGATCGGCCGGCCGCTGGCAGGCGAGAAGACGTTGTTCGTCGAGAGCATCAGACTGGATGCCTCCACCTGCGCCTCGATGGAGAGGGGCAGGTGAACCGCCATCTGATCGCCGTCGAAGTCGGCGTTGAATCCCTCGCAGACAAGCGGGTGGATCAAGATGGCGTTGCCCTCGATCAGCACCGGCTCGAAGGCCTGGATCCCCATGCGGTGAAGCGTGGGCGCTCGGTTGAGCAGGACGGGATGCTCGTGGATCACCTCCTCGAGGATGTCCCACACCTCATCGTCCTTGCGCTCGAGCATCTTCTTCGCGCTCTTGATGGTATCTGCATGCCCCAGCTCCTTCAGACGCCGGATGATAAAAGGCTGAAACAGCTCGAGAGCGATCTTCTTGGGAAGGCCGCACTGATGGAGGTGCAGCTCGGGACCGACAGCGATCACCGATCGCGCGGAGTAGTCCACGCGCTTGCCGAGCAGGTTCTCCCGAAAACGGCCCTGCTTCCCCTTGATCATGTCCGTCAGGGACTTGAGGGGACGGTTGTTCGACCCCAGCACCGGCCGCCGGCAGCGGTTGTTGTCGAAGAGCGCATCGACCGAATGCTGGAGCATGCGCTTCTCGTTGCGAATGATCACGTCCGGAGCGTTCAGGTCGAGGAGCTTCTTGAGCCGGTTGTTTCGGTTGATGAGCCGCCGGTAAAGATCGTTGAGATCCGAGGTCGCGAAGTTGCCGCTCTCGAGAAGCACGAGCGGACGCAGGTCGGGGGGGATCACCGGAACGACATCCATCACCATCCACTCCGCCTTGTTGCCGGAATCGAGGATGGACTTGGCGATCTTCAGGCGCTTGATGAGATCCTTGGTCTTCTGCTTGCTCTTCGTCGTCGTCAGCTCGGCTTTAAGCTCCTCCACCAGCTTCTCCAGATCGATGCGCTGAATCAGCTTGCGGATCGCCTCGGCGCCCGTGTCGGCCTCGAACGAGTCCCCGTACTTCTCGCGGCAGTAGCGGAACTCCTCCTCGGTCAGGAGCTGCTTCTCCTTCAGCTGCGCATCCCCAGGATCGATCACCACGTAGTCCTGGTAGTAGATGATCCTCTCGAGGGAGGCCGTCTTCATCGCCAGGAGATTCCCCAGCCGCGACGGCGTCGCCTTGAAGAACCAGATGTGCACCACCGGCGCCGCCAGGTTGATGTGGCCCATGCGCTGGCGGCGGACGCGGGAGTGGGTGATCTTGATGCCGCAACGGTCGCAGATGATGCCCCGGTGCTTGATCCCCTTGTACTTGCCGCAGAAGCACTCCCAGTCCCTTTCCGGGCCGAAGATCCTTTCACAGAAGAGTCCGTCCTTCTCGGGACGGTATGTCCGGTAGTTGATGGTCTCGGGTTTTCTCACCTCGCCGTACGACCAGGAAAGGATATCGTTCGGAGACGCGAGGCGAATCGAGACCGATCCGTAATCATTGACCTTTTCGTAGATCGAGTCCACAGGAATGGTTCTCCTGTCTAGTGCTGTCCCGCCTCCCGGCGGCGGGCTCAGATGTTCGTAAGCGTTCAGCGTCGCAAGTCGGCATCGAGTCTCACTCCTCGATGCTCCTCGGTGCTCCGCGCTTCTTGTGAAGCTCCAGGTTGAGCCCCAGCCCCTTGATCTCGTGCGTGAGCACGTCGAAGGAGACGGGGGTTCCCGGCTCGAGAGTGTTCTCTCCCTTCACCATCGACTCGTAGATCTTCGCTCGACCGTCCACGTCATCGGACTTCACGGTCAGCAGCTCCTGAAGGACGCTCGCCGCTCCGTAGGCCTCGAGGGCCCAGACCTCCATCTCGCCGAACCTCTGCCCGCCGAACCGCGCCTTGCCCCCCAGGGGCTGCTGCGTGATCAGCGAGTAGGGGCCGGTCGCCCTGGCGTGGATCTTGTCGTCCACCAGATGGTGCAGCTTCATCATGTAGATGTATCCAACGGTGACGGGCTGCTCGAAGGGCTGGCCTGTCCGTCCGTCGTAGAGCGTGAGCTTCCCATCCTCCGGGTATCCGGCCTCTTTCAGGGCCTCGCGGATCTCTTCCTCCCGGCACCCATCGAAGACCGGCGTGATCGCCCGGAAACCCAGCTTCCTCGCCGCCAGACCGAGGTGCGTCTCGAGGATCTGGCCGAGGTTCATCCGCGAGGGAACACCCAGCGGATTGAGCACGATATCGACGGCAGTTCCGTCCTCGAGGAAAGGCATGTCCTCCACGGGCAGGATCTTCGCGATCACTCCCTTGTTGCCATGCCGCCCGGCCATCTTGTCGCCGACCGAGAGGTTTCTCTTTGTCGCGACGTAGACCTTGACCATCTCGAGTACGCCGGGGGGCAGCTCGTCGCCGCGGGTGAGCCGGTTGATCTCGCGGCTCTTCTGGTCCTCGATCTCCTCCAGCCGCGCGAAGTGCACCCTCAGGCATCCCTTGATCTCCTGAGCCTTCTTCGGCGTCGTGCGGCTGGAGATCAAGACCTCGGGAGCGAGGGCCACTTTCATCGCCGCGACGCTCTCCAAGTCCGCTAGCTTCTTGGCGGTGACCTGCTTGCCGTCCTCGCCGGTCGGCTTCTTGCCGAGAATCCCGCCGAGATCCTCGACCAGCTTGTCGAGCTGCTCGTGCAGCAACTCCGCGAACTGCTGATCGACCTCTGCGATCTTCTGCTTGTCTCTCTTGCGACTGTCGTCGGCGGAATAGGACTTTCGGGAGAAATGGCACGCGCCGATCACCACGCCCTCGACGCCCGAGGGGACCTCGAGGGAGTCGTTCTTGACGTCCTCTCCGGCGCGCCCGAAGATCGCGTGGAGGAGCTTCTCCTCGGGGGAGAGCTCGCTCTTGGACTTGGGAACGACCTTCCCCACCAGGATATCACCCTGCTTGACGCGGGTCCCGATGCGAACCACCCCGTTCTCGTCGAGGTTCTTCAGCATCCGTTCGGAGACGTTGGGAATCTCCCGAGTGAACTCCTCCCGGCCGAGCTTCGTCTCGCGGATCTCGACCTCGAACTCGTCGATGTGGACGGACGTGTAGGCGTCCTCCTTCACGAGCCTCTCGCTGACGAGAATCGCGTCCTCGAAGTTGTAGCCATCCCAGCTCATGAAGGCGACCAGGATGTTCCGGCCGAGCGCCAGCTCGCCCTTGTGCGTGCCCGCCCCGTCGGCGATGATCTGGCCCTTCTTGACGCGATCGCCCGCCTTGACGACCGGCCGCTGGTTGAGGCACGTCCGCTCGTTGAGCCCCTCGAACTTCCGCAGCCTGTAAACGCGGTCGTCGATATGGATCTCTCGAGCGTCCACCCCCGTGACCACGCCCGGGGCCTCGGCGGTGACCACCATCCCCGAGAACTGGGCCACGGCCGTCTCCATGCCGGTCGAGATCAGGGCGGGGTCGGTCTTGACCAGCGGCACCGCCTGACGCTGCATGTTCGATCCCATCAGGGCGCGGTTGGCGTCATCGTGCTCAAGGAAGGGGATAAGGGCCGCGGAGACTCCGACCATCTGCCGCGGGGAGATGTCCATGTACTCGATGACCTTGCTGTCGACGATCTTGAAGTCGCCGTTGTAGCGGGCGAGGACGTAGTCGCCGGAGATCTTGCCGCTCTTCTCGACCTGGATGTCGGCCGGAGCGAGCCATCGATTCTCCTCCTCATCGGCGCGGAGGTAGACGACCTCGCCGGTCACCTTGCCGCTCTTCACGCGCAGGTAGGGCGTGACCAGAAAGCCGTACTCATCGATCTTCGCGTAGACGCCGAGCGACGAGATGAGACCGATGTTGGTGCCTTCCGGCGTCTCGATCGGACAGATCCGCCCGTAGTGCGAGATGTGGACATCCCGCACCTCGAATCCCGCCCGCTTCCTGTTGAGGCCACCGGGGCCCAGGGCGCTGAGACGGCGCTCGTGCGTGAGCTGGGAGAGAGGATTGGTCTGGTCGACCACCTGGGAGAGCTCTCCGCGTCCGAAGAAGAACTCGATGGCGCTGGAAATCGTCTTGGAGTTGATCACGCTGCGCGGGGTCAGAGCCTCCTTCTCCATCAGGCTCATGCGCTCCTGCACGGTCCTCTTCAGCTTGAGGAATCCCTTCCGGAGCTCCTCGCCGGCAAGCTCCTCGATCGTCCGCACGCGCCGGTTGCCGAGGTGGTCGATGTCGTCGATCTCGCCCTCGCCGGTCCGGAGCTTGATGATGTACTGGATGGCGTTGACGAGATCTTCCTTGTGGAGAGTCAGCTCGGTCTCGGGGATCGAAGTGCCAAACTTCCGGTTGATGCGGAAGCGCCCGACGCGGCCGAGACGATACTTCGCCGGGTTGAAGAACTTGTCGTAGAAGAGCTCCTTCGCCTTGGCGAGCTGCGAGGGGTTTCCGGGGCGCAGCCGCTGGTAGATGCGGATCAGCGCATCCTCGTGGCTCTTGGAGAGGTCCTCCTTGAGCGTGTTGAGGATCAGCGGATCGCGGACGTCCGGGATGTAACGAACGACCCTGTCCTTGCCGCCGACCTTGCGCTTCTCCTTGTCGGTGAAGAGAGTCTGCGCGATCGTCTCCGTGATGATCTCGCCGCACTCTACGATCACCGTTCCGGTCGCCTCCTCCACGATGTCCTCGGCGCAGACCTTGCCCTTGACCTGAGAGAGCCACTTCTCGCCTGCGAGCTTGACCTCCTCCACCTTGTAGAAGAGGTCGAGGATTGCCCGGTTCGAGGAGAACTCCTCGGCCATGGCCCGCAGCAGCGTCGTCGCCGCGAACTTTCCGCTCTGGTCGATCCGCACCGTGAGCGAGTCCTTCTTCGTCACGTTGAGCTCTATCCAGCTGCCTCTCTCCGGGATGACGCGGCAGGAATGCAGACGCTTCTCGCTGGTGTGGATCTCCTCCGAGAAATCGACGCCGGGGGATCGATGGAGCTGGCTGACGATCACTCTCTCGGCGCCGTTGACGATGAACTCGCCGCCGCCGATCATGATCGGCATCTCGCCCAGGTAGACCTCCTCCTCGATGGGCTCTTCTTTCTCCAGCCGGAGGCGGATCTTGAAGGGCATGCCGTAGGTGAGGTGGAGCTGGTGGCACTCCTGCTGGGTGTAGCGGGGCCGCCCGAGCTCGTACCCGACGTAGTTCAGCGAGATCTTCCCGTCGTAGCTCTTGATGGGAAAGATCTCGCGGAGAATCGCCTCCAGACCGACATTTTCGCGGTCCGAGTAGTGGACCTCGGCCTGCAAGAAGCGGCTGTAGGCATCGATCTGAAGCTCCATCAAGTTGGGAACTTCGACCGCGTCCTTTCCTTGACCATACAGTCGAATGGCCGTTTCGGACATCTGCTGGCTCTCCATGGAGCGGTTGACCTGAAGCGGCGTCCATCCCACGCCGAGCGGAGCGCCTCTGCTTCAGGAGATCCTTCTCTCCGCGATCTACCAACCCGTCATCCCCGCGGGACTTGGCGCCCGCAGGGATCGCTCACGGTGAGCAGCGCCGGGAGGACATCTTCGCGGGAATCGAGAGTGCGGGCGGGTGCAGAGAGAGAAAAAAACCCGCCGCTCGCCACGATTCCCGCTTCTCGCCTCCAGGCGGAGAAGAAACCACCACGCATGCCCCTCTGGCCGAGCGGAGCAGCGCCGCCGACCTTGCCGCCGGCGCCCCGAGGGCACCCGCGATCCGGATGTCCGGCGAACACGGCATCGCCGCCGCGCCGCGAGTCCTCGCGCACGCACCGTCCGCCGCCTCGCACGCGCCTGGCGGCCGGTCAAGGCCGCTTCCGCCTCTCACTTGAGCTCCACCTCGGCTCCAGCCTCTTCGAGCTGTTTCTTCAGCTTCTCGGCCTCTTCCTTGGTCACGCCTTCCTTCACCGGCTTGGGAGCGCCCTCGACCAGGTCCTTCGCCTCCTTGAGGCCGAGGCTCGTGATGGCCCGGACTTCCTTGATGACCTGGATCTTCTTGGCGCCGGCGCTCTTGAGCACCACGTTGAACGTGGTCTTCTCCTCGACGGGCTCGCCACCTCCGGCCGCCATGGGCATGGCGATCGCCGCAGCCGCCGCCGGCTCGATGCCCTTCTCCTTCAAGGCCTCCTGGAGATCGAGGAGCTCCATGACATTGAGCTGAGTGAAAAGATCGACGATCTGAGTGACCTTCTCCGAATGGATCTTGGCTTCCGCCGCGGCTTCCGACATCGCTGCTATCCTCCTGGTATCTCCCCGCGCCGGCATCTCTCCGGCTCGCCCGGGGGGACAAAAAAACGAGAAATTCCTCTGGTGTGAGCGCCGCGACTCCTGCCGGCTCGAGGCGCCCTTCGTGTCACGATGCTTCGAGCTGCCGGGCCCGCTCCTTCGCGCATCCCGCGAAGTGCGACAGCAGGCTTCGCGTGGCCGAGGCCAGGTACTGGAGCGGCGAGAGGAACAGCCCCGCCGTCTGGCACAGCAGCGTCGGACGATCCGGAATCTTCGCCAGCTCGGAGACTTCCCCCGCCGAGAGCACTCGACCCTCGATCAGGCCTCCCTTCGCCGGCGCGAGATCCCTGTTCTTCTTCTGCCAGCTCACGAGCGCCTTGGCCGCGAGGATCGCACCCCCTTCCTCGCCGTGGAGGACCGCGGTCGGCCCTCGCAGCTGCTCGCAGAATCCGGCGGGCAGATCCTCACGCCCGGCCAGCGCACGACGGAGCAACCGGTTGTGCACGATCGTCAACCGCAGGCCGTCCTGCCGCAGATGACTCCTCAAGTCGGCGGTGTGCTCCGAATCGAGGCCATGATAATCGATCAGCACGCAGCCATCCAGCCCGGCGAAGCGCTTCTCGAAGTCGGCTACGACGATCTCTTTCAGTTCCTTGGCCATTTGCTTGTCTGCTCCAGAGACTGCGGCCCGCCGCCGCATCCGGGTTCCTGAGCTGAGAGGCGCCGCCCGCGACGCCCGCCGCCGAGCCTGCCTACACCACGACCCGCACTCCGGGGCTCATCGTGGCGGAGATGGCGATCTTCTGGACGTAATTGCCCTTGGCCGCAGGCGGTTTGATCGAACGCAGGTGATCCAGGAACGCGGAGATGTTCTCCACGAGCTTCTCCGGGGGGAACGATTTCTTGCCCACGACCGCGTGGACATTGCCTCCGTCGTCGTTGCGAAACTCCACCTTGCCCGCCTTGAACTCGCGCACGACCTGACCGATGTTGTCGGTGACCGTGCCCGACTTCGGAGACGGCATCTTACCGTGAGGCCCCAGGATCCGTCCCAGCTTACCGACGTGGCGCATCATGGATGGGTGGGCGACGGCGACGTCGAAGTCCATCCACCCGCCCTGGATCTTCTTCGCCAGATCCTCGGCCCCGACCTCGTCGGCGCCGGCCTCCTTGGCGGCCGTCGCGGCCTCTCCCTCGGCAAAGGCGATCACTCGCACGGCCCGCCCGATGCCGTGCGGCAGAGAGAAAGCGCCGCGGATCGTCTGCGCCGTGTTCTTCGGGTCGATCCCCAGCTTGACGGCCACCTCGACGGTCTCGTCGAACTTGGCGTTCTCGAACTTCTTGAGCGTGACCACCGCCTCGGGCAGCGGCAGCGGGTCCGTTTTCGCCTTGTCCCGGTTTCTTCTGTACTTCTTGCTCTTCTTGGCCATGTCTTCGAAAACCTTCCTCTGCGGTTCTCTCCCACGCGGGCCGGGGGCCCCGCCCCGTGGTGCATTCACGCCTCCCGCCGGCCAGCGAGAGGTCCGCCTCGGCTCAACCCACCACCACCTTGATCCCCATGCTGCGGCAGGTTCCCTCGATCTGCCGGACGGCTCCCTCGATGTCGACCGAGTTGAGATCCTTGACCTTGATCCGGGCGATCTCCTCGAGCTGAGCCCGCGAGATGGAGCCCACCCCCTCGTGCCCCGGCGCCTGGGAGCCCTTGGCCAGCCCGACAGCCTTGCGAACGAGGACCGCGGCGGGCGGCGACTTCAGGATGAAATCGAACGTCCGATCCGCGAAGACCGTCAGCTCGACGGGGATGATGGTTCCCTGCTGGTCGCGGGTCCTCTCGTTGAACTTCTGGACGAACTCCCCGATGTTGACCCCGTGCTGCCCGAGAGCCGGACCGACAGGCGGCGCAGGCGTCGCCTGTCCGCCGGGAATCTGCAGCTTGACCTTCGCCTTGATCTCCTTCTTGGGCGGCATCTCGACTCTGCCTAACTCGTTGTCCTGTTTGAGCTAAAGGCCCGGAGGCTCCACGGGGAAAACGAAAGAAACGCAGAATCTATCACAGTTTCCACCAAATACCTCATCTTTTTTGGGAAATCGGGCGTCCTCGGCCCGGGTCGAGCCGCCCGCTCGCGGAGCCCGCTGCGGTTCCCCGTCGCTCGCCCGCAGCTCGCGAGGCCTGACCGCGGCCCAGCGAGACCTCAGAGCTTCTCCACCTGCCAGTACTCGAGATCGACCTGCGTCGCACGCCCGAAGATCGTCACGAGGACTCGCACCTGCCCCTTGCCCGGAAAGACCTCGTCCACCGTCCCGTCGAAGTTCTCGAAGGGCCCCTCCTTGATCTTCACTCCGTCGCCGGCTTCCAGATCGATGCGGAGCTCCGGAGTCTCCTCCTTGTCCTTGAGCGTGTTGAGGATCTTCTCCACCTCTGGAGGCGAGAGGGGGATCGGCTTCTGGAAGGAGCCCACGAAGTCCCCGATGCCAGGGGTTTCCTTGATCAGATACCAGACGTCGTCGGTCAAATCCATCTCGACGATGATGTAGCCGGGGTAGAGCTTCTTCTCGCGGTAGCGCTTCTTTCCCCCCTTGATCTCGGACACACGTTCGGTGGGCACTAGCACCGTGGGGATCGACTCCTCGAGGCCGGCGATCTGGATCTTCTTCAGGAGGCCCTCCTTGACGGACTCCTCCCTTCCGCTGGCCACGCGAAGGACATACCATTCATGCGCCATCTTCCCGAACCTCTCTCAGGAATCCGAACCTGCCGATGCCCAGCGCCAGGGAGTCAAAACCACGAGGAGTACCAGCCGAAGCTCGCCGCGCGAAAGACGTTGTCGACGACGAAGATGAAGAACGCGATCAAGAGCACCATGATCACCACCACGATCGACGCGTTGACTTCTTCCTTCTGCGAAGGCCACGTCACCTTGTTCTTCAGCTCGCTCTCGGTGTCGATCAGAAAGTCCGCCGTCACCGGCCGGTTGAAGAGCCAGTAGGCGAAGACCGCAGCCGCGATGAGCAGCGGGCCGTGGATCAAGTAGCGGTAGTCCAGCTGGAACCCGATCCAGGGGATGGTCACATTCCCCGGGGCGAGCATCTCGTGGAGCTGGCCCAGCGCCCCCACCGCGCCCAGCAAGACCGCTGCCACGAGGGTCCCGCGCGCCCACTTCCCCTGACCTTCCTTGTAGATGCGAGCCATCGCTCTTTACTCAAAGCCCTTTGGAGACCAGTTAAGCTGGCAGGCCAGGAGGGACTCGAACCCCCAACTTTCGGATTTGGAATCCGACGCTCTACCAATTGAACTACTGGCCTGCTCGAACAAGACTCACCGCACCGCAGATTCCTCGCAAGGCCTCGCCGCTTCGAGCCCTCCGGCAGCCGCGGCCTTCTCGCGCCCCGGCCGCCGAGCCATCATTTCTTCTTCTCGGCGTGCTGCGTGTGCTTGCGGCACGTGCTGCAGTACTTCATCAGCGCGAGCTTGGGCGCTCCGCCCTTCACCCGCTTCGACGTCCGGTAGTTGCGCGACCGACACTCGGGACACTCGAGCGAAACATACTCCCGAGCCGCCGCTTTCTTCTTGGCCATGTTGGGTTCGCTGGTTGCTCCGGCGCGGTCGTTCGGACGCGCCGGGCGACCGCGCCTCTCGACTTACTCGATGATCTTCGTGACGACTCCGGCACCTACCGTCCGGCCGCCTTCGCGGATCGCGAATCGCAGCTCTTTCTCCATGGCGATCGGCGTGATCAGCTCGATCTTCATGGTGACGTTGTCGCCCGGCATGCACATCTCGGCGCCGCCGACCAGCTCCGTCGTGCCGGTCACATCGGTGGTGCGGAAGTAGAACTGCGGACGGTATCCGCTGAAGAAGGGAGTATGCCGGCCGCCCTCTTCCTTGGTCAGGCAGTAGACCTCTCCCTCGAACTTCGTGTGAGGAGTGATGCTCCCGGGCTTGGCGAGGACCTGACCTCGGACGAGATCCTTCTTCTCGACGCCGCGCAGGAGACAGCCGACATTGTCGCCCGCCTGCCCGTCGGTCAGCGTCTTGTTGAACATCTCGACTCCGGTGACCGTCGTCTTGCGGATGTCATGGCTGAGGCCCACGATCTCCACGTCGTCGCCGACCTTGACCACCCCGCGCTCGATCCTGCCGGTTCCGACCGTGCCGCGGCCCTTGATGCTGAACACGTCCTCGACGGGCATCAGGAAGGGCTTGTCGACCTCTCTCACAGGCTCCGGAACATAGCTGTCGACCGCGTCCACCAGCTCCCAGATCGACTTGGTCTTCGTCTCGTCATCGATGTTCTCGAGCGCCTGCAGGGCCGAGCCCTTGATGATCGGGATCTCATCTCCGGGAAACTCGTACTTGGAGAGGAGCTCGCGCACCTCGAGCTCGACGAGCTCGAGCAGCTCCTCGTCATCGACCTGGTCCACCTTGTTCAGGTAGACGATGATCCGGGGGACTCCCACCTGTCGGGCGAGGAGGATGTGCTCGCGGGTCTGGGGCATCGGCCCGTCGGCCGCGCTCACCACGAGGATCGCTCCATCCATCTGGGCGGCTCCGGTCACCATGTTCTTGACGTAGTCAGCGTGGCCCGGGCAATCGACGTGGGCGTAGTGCCGCTTGGCGGTCTCATACTCGACGTGGGCCGTATTGATCGTGATTCCGCGCTCTCTCTCCTCGGGGGCGTTGTCGATCGAGTCGAACGTGCGCTCCTTCGCGAGGCCCTTCTTCGCCAGAATCTGGGTGATCGCCGCGGTGAGGGTCGTCTTGCCATGATCCACGTGACCGATGGTTCCGACATTCACGTGCGGCTTGGTTCGCTTGAAAACATCCTTCGCCATCTTCCTGGAGAACTCCTTTCTCTTCCGCGTCGAAACCTCGAGAGCGCTGTTCCCTCCTGCCGCGGAGAACGCCGCCTTCGCGGCGGATCCACCGCACCGCGCTGAGAGCCCGCCGCAGCAGCCCCGCCTGGCTCCGTCCCTCTGCGGGACTGCCGGTGCGCCTGCTGAAACAGGCTCCAAGCCTCACGAGAGCCTCTCGTGGACCGGAAACTCACGATACTTCTCGGTGCGCCGCTCGGCCGGGACAGCCGGCGCCTCGACCCACCGCGGACGTCTGGGATCTCAAAAAACTGGAGCTGCTGACGGGAATCGAACCCGTGACCTCTTCCTTACCAAGGAAGTGCTCTACCGACTGAGCCACAGCAGCTCGAATGCTCGATAACGGAAAGTCCATATATCTATCGGCACCAGCTCGGAAAGTCCAAACTCTTTCCGCCGACGGGCCATCCGGCCTCGCCGGCTCGAAGGCATCCCGCGCTCGAGCGACGGCACAACGAGGCGCCGGACCTGAGAGTATCTGGAGCGGGTGGAGGGAATCGAACCCTCGTGACCAGCTTGGAAGGCTGGGGCTTTACCACTAAGCTACACCCGCACAGCTCGCGGCACCCCGCAGCGGACCGGCCGGAAACCGGGCCTCGCGTCCTGTGACAGGTCTTTGGTGGGCAGGAGTGGATTCGAACCACTGAAGGCGATAGCCAACGGATTTACAGTCCGTCCCCTTTGGCCGCTTGGGTACCTGCCCAGAGAAACTCCGGACCTCACTGCGGTCCGGGACGGTCTCCGGCTCCCCCGGCTTCCTCCCCGGACTCATCCGGAAAGCTAGCGGTGGGACTTGAACCCACAACCACCGGTTTACAAAACCGGTGCTCTACCGTTGAGCTACGCTAGCCCAAAGTATCCAAGGGTTTACGTAAAGACGGGAGATTATACTCCCCGCCTCCGGCCATGCAAGCGAAAAAAAGGCGGCCCTAAAGGGCTTCCTCAGAGAGAGTTGCGGCATTTCCACGACCCCGGCTGGCGGCCTCTCGCGAGCGCGGCCTCTCGGCGGTTCCTCGCAGCTCCGGCCCGGGCAGTGCCCGCGAGGACCGCCCGGCGGCAGCCCGCGGGGAGATCCGAGCAGCCGTGCTGCGGAGAGCTCGCGCTCCGTGGCGGGGCCGCCCGCCCGGCTCACAGCACGCGGTGCCACCGCGTGCCCTCGCGCCCGTCCTTGATCGCGATGCCCCGGTCGCGCAGCCAGTCGCGGATCCGGTCCGACTCGGCGAAGTCCCGCCGCCGCCGGGCCTCCGCCCTGCGGGCCACCCAGTCCTCGACCTCGTGGTCCGAGAGTCCTTCCGGCTCGCGGCCCGAGCCCTCCGCCGAGGCCCCCTCCACCTGAGGATCGAGGATCCCCAGCACGCGGTCCCAGGCGTTCAGCTGCCGTATGGCCCGCTCTCCGCTCGGCCGCTCCCCGCAGGTCTTGTAAGCCTCCCGGACGAATCCGTGAACCGCCGCGAGCGCTCCGGAGACGTTGAGGTCGTCGTCCATCGCCGATCGGAACTCTCCGTCCCACCGCCGCGCCAGGTCTTCGATTGCATCCAGGGCCCCCGGAGGAGGCGGCGTCTGCGGCAGCCCGTCCATGTTCACGCGGAACTCCCGCAGATAGCGGATCGCCTCTCGGGCGCCCTCGACGCTCTCCATCGTGAAGTTGAGCTGGCTCCGGTAATGCGTGCCGATCAGAACCGCGCGAATCTCCAGCCCCGTGCATCCTCTCCGCAGGAGATCGCGGATGGTGAAGAAGTTGCCGGCCGACTTGGACATCTTCCTTCGGTCGACCAGGATGTGCCGCCGGTGCAGCCAGTAGCGGGCGAACACGCGGTCCCCGCCGCCCGAGGACTGAGCGATCTCGCACTCGTGGTGCGGGAAGATGTTGTCCTCGCCTCCGGTGTGGATGTCGAACACCTCCCCGAGGTACTTCCGGCTCATCGCCGAGCACTCGATGTGCCAGCCGGGAAAGCCGCGCCCCCAAGGACTGTCCCACTGCATCAGATGGGCCGGATCCCTCTTCCAGAGGGTGAAGTCGAGAGGACCGCGCTTGAGGGGATCGGTGTCGACCCGGTGGCCGGCGATCAGCTCGTCCGTCGTGTTTCCGCTCAGGATACCGTAGCGGGGGTACCGCTCGATGGAGAAGTAGATCTGCCCCCCGGACTCGTACGCGAGGCCCTGGCTCATCAACTCCTCGATGAGCGCGATCATCTCCGGGATGTGCTCGGTGGCACGAGGATAGACGGCAGCCGGCAGCAGGTTGAGGATCTTGCGATCCTCGTGAAAGGCCTCCTCGTAGAACCGCGCGATCTGGAAGGGATCCTTCCTCTCCTCGCGCGCGGCCTTCTCCAGCTTGTCCTCGCCCTGAGCGTTCGCCAGATCGTCCTGCGTCAGGTGCCCCACGTCGGTGATGTTCATCACCTGGACGACCTCGAGCCCCGAGTACTCCAGGTAGCGGCGGAGGACGTCCGCCAGGAGAAACGACGCGAAGTTGCCCAGGTGCGCGAAGCTGTAGACCGTGGGGCCGCAGTTGTACATGCGCACCCTGCCCTCCTCGAGGGGCTCGAAGGGCTGCTTCGTTCTTCCGAGCGTGTTGTAGAGCTGCAGCGTCATGGATCCCTCGAGTTCACCGGGCTGTGGAGGCCAGCAGGACGACCACCTGAGCGGAGACCGCCCTCCCCTCTCCGACCGCGTCGCAAGACTCCATCGTCTTCGCCTTGACGTTGACCGCATCCCCTTCGATCGGCCAGAACGCGCCGAGGATCTCCTTCAATCTCTCGGAAATCCGCTGCTTGTAGGGCGAGAGCTTGACCTCCTGGAGGAATACGGTCGCATCGATATTCACGAGCGTGAACCCGCGATCCCGCGCCGCGGAGGCGGCATCCTCGACGAAGCGCGCGCTGGCGTGGCCCTTCCAGCGCGGATCGGTGTCGGGGAAGCGCTCGCCGATGTCGCCGCCGCCCACAGCCCCCAGGATCGCGTCGGTCAGCGCGTGGAGCAGGACATCGCCGTCGCTGTGGGCGACCGCTCCCAGCGCGGAGGGGATCTTCACGCCCCCCAGCCAGAGCTCCCGCCCCGGCTCGAGCCGGTGGATATCAAAGCCGAGTCCCACGCGGTACATGGGGCCGGATTATAGGACAACGCCGGGGTCGGGGCTACCGCGAACCGAGGCGATGGCGGTGGCGGTGGCCGTGACCGTGACCGTGACCGTGACCGTGACGGTGACCGTGACCGTGACCGTGACCGTGACCGTGACCGTGACCGTGACCGTGACCGTGGCGGTGACCGTGGCGGTGACCGTGGCGGTGACCGTGACCGTGGCGGTGACCGTGACCGCCGACGGCAACGCGCGGCAGCGGGCGGCGCCGGCCGGTCGATAGCGCGAGAGCGCCGCCCGGCTCTCCTTTCGGTGCTGGGTCCTTCCGGGAAGCGGCGCAACCGGCGCGCCAACCCGCGCGCGCTGTCACATCGCCTGCGCCGGTTTCCTTCGCACCGCGCGCCAACCGGGGCGCGCCCCCACGCGGGTTGTCACGCCGCCTGCGCCGTGGCGGGAAAAACCCAGCACCGAGAGGAGAGCCGAGCATGAACTTCCTCGCCCTCGAAACCAGCCTCGACCTCATCCGCGCCCTGCGCCCCGCGACCGCAGCGCTCCGAGC
>JAFGKN010000546.1 GCA_016928605.1 Planctomycetota bacterium
GGCCACCCTCCCTTGGCAGGGAGGGATGAAGTGCGTGCTCCCGTCCTTGGCAGGGAGGGATCGCGCACCGCTCACTCGCGCCGGAGCGCCTCGATGGGGTCCATCGCCGCCGCGCGGCTCGCCGGATAGAGACCGAAGATCACGCCCACGGCGGCGGAGATGCCGAAGGAGAGAACGAGGCTGTAGAGCGTGACGATGGTCTTCATGCCGCTCGTCGCCTCGACGACGTAGGGAATCGCGACTCCCAGCGCGATCCCGAAGAAACCGCCGAGAGTGGAGAGGACCACCGTCTCGACGAGGAACTGCGTGACGATGTCGCGCCTCTTGGCTCCCAGCGCGCGGCGGATGCCGATCTCGCGGGTCCGCTCGGTGATGCTGGCGAGCATGATGTTCATGATGCCGATTCCACCCACGAGGAGGGAGATCGCCGCGATGGAGCCGAGGACGATGTTGAAGATCCTCTTGGTTCGCTCTTTCTGCTGGAGGAGCTCGAGGGGGACCATGACCTCGTAATCCTCCTCGTTGTGATAGCGGGCCAGCGTGTGGCGGAGGCTCTTCGCCGTAGGCGCGACCACTCGCTCCTCGTCGGACTCCAGAGAGACGATGATCTGATGCAGCTCGACCTTCTCCATGCTGCGAGTGCCGCTCACGACGCGCACGGTCATCTCGCCGAATCGTTTGTTCATAGTGACGAGCGGAACGTAGACATCCCGGTTGCGATCTTCTCCCTGAGAGCCTCCCGTGCCGGTAGCCGCGCCCGTCTCATCGAGGACTCCGACGACCTTGAAGTAGAACTCGCCGAGGCGGAGCTGCTGGTAGAGAGGGTCCTGGGTGGGAAAGAGCGATCGGGCGACGTGCGCTCCGAGAACGGCGACGGGCCGTATCCTCGTGACATCGTCCGGGACGATGAACCGCCCGCGGCCGCTGGCCAGCTTCACATTGCCCAGCTTGAGATACTCCGGCTCCGTTCCCACGATGCGGACCTCCATCGACTGCCGTCCGAACCGGCTGTCCTCCGGCACGACGCGCATGGGGACGAGGACTGTCGCGGTGTGGATCGTCTCGCGGATCCGCTCGTAGTCCTTCCAGGTGAGCCCGTAGGCGACCACATCGGTCTGCTCCGTGTCGCTCCCTGTCTTTCCGGACACCTTGACGCTGCGGAGGATGATGTTGTGGCTGCCCAGCTTCTTGATCTCCTGCTGTGCCTCGTAGTTCGCGCCCTCGCCGATCGAGAGCATGGAGATCACGGAAGAGACTCCGAAGATGATGCCCAGCGCGGTGAGCACAGAGCGCAGCTTGTGCAGCGCGAGGCTCCGGACTCCGAGCACTATGATCCGCCGCAGACGGAATGCGATCATGAGACACCTTCGAGCCCGGACTTTCCTGCCGGCGACAGGTCCGGACTCTCGACTCCATCGGAGACGACGCTGCCGTCGCGCAGCCGTATGACACGGGACGCCATGTGGGCGATGCGGTCCTCGTGCGTGACCATCACGATGGTCTTGCCCCCCTCGTTGAGCCGGCGAAGGATCGAGAGGATCTCCTCCTCGGTGGCCGAATCGAGGTTGCCCGTGGGCTCATCGGCCAGGATGAAGAGCGGATCGTTCGCGAGAGAGCGCGCGATCGCCACGCGCTGCTGCTGCCCGCCCGACAGCTGCGTGGGCCGGTGGCGCACCCGGTCGCCCAGCCCCACCATCTCGGCGAGCTCCAGCGCCCGGTGGCGGCTATCGATCGGAGAAAGGCCCTGGTAGAAGAGCGGAACCTCGATGTTCTCGATGACGTCGAGCTGGGCGATGAGATTGTACGACTGGAAGATGAAGCCGAGGTACCGGCTGCGGATCTCGGAGAGGGCGTCGTCGTCGAGCTCCGCGACGTTGCGCCCACCCAGCAGGTAAGCGCCGGATGTCGGCCGGTCGAGGCAGCCGAGGATGTTGAGAAACGTGGACTTCCCCGACCCCGACGGGCCCATGATGGCGACGTACTCCCCCCTGCGGATCGAGATGGAGACCTCGTGGAGCGCCTTGACCTCCTCCTCTCCCACGAGGAAGACCTTGTCGAGGTCCACGGTCTCGAGGACGACTTCGCTGGAGTCTTGAGCTTCGTACTCTGGCATCAGTCGCCCGCGCTGACGGGTCTTTCGGAAGGTCCCTTCCGCGCCGCGCCCTCGCCGCGGCGGCGGTCCCCCGCCGGCCGGCTCAGGTCCGCGGCGGGCTCCGCCCTGGTCGCCCCTCCCTGCGGCATCGGCTCGAGGCTGGCCGGGGCTGAGCCGAGCGGCACCTCTCCCCCTCCGCCCGCGGCCGGGACCTCGGATGCGGTCCCGCCACCGGCAGCAGCAGCAGCAGCAGCAGCAGCAGCGGGAGAAGCGCTCCCCGGGGGAGGCCGCGGCCCGGCCCTCGAGCCTCCCGGCGGCGCCCCGAACGCGGCGCCCGGCCTCTCGAGTCCCGCTCCGCCCCCCGGCAGCCTCATCCCACCGCCCTCTCCGCGCGGCCTTCTTCCGCGCGGATCCATGCCTTTCGCTGCCCGTCCCTGCCCTGCTCCGCCCTCTGACCCCGGGAACCCCCCGCCGCCGGGCGCTCCGGAGAAGGCGGGCAACCTCCCTTCGCCCGCCTCCCGTCCCATCTTCGTTTCCATCATCGCCTCCGGCGGGACGGCGCCCTGTCGCCCTTCGACGACGTCCAGCTCCTCGTCAAACGCCTCCAGCTTCTCCCAGTCGCTGCCCCCCTGCGGGCTGGGCGCGTTGAGCTGGATCGTCTCTCCCTCCTCGAGCCCGGAGACGATCTCGATGAACGAGTCGTTGTAGAGGCCTCCCTGCACCTCGCGGGGCAGAAACTCGCTTCCGGTCAGCACGTAGCAGACCTGCTTCTTGTCGATCGTCGTCACCGACTGCACGGGGACGTAGACGACGTTCTCCAGCTTGGTGATGACGATCTGGACCTTGGCCGTCATCCCGGGCCGCACGAGAGAGGTATCCTGGCTCTCGTCGATGCTGATCTCGGTCTTGTAGACCTTCAGGTTGGGATTGAGCCAGCGGTTGACCTGGTCGGGGAGGAGGCCCACCTTCGTCACCCGCCCCCGGAGGTTGAGGTTCGGAAGAGCGTCGATGTTGATCAGGGCGGGGAGGCCCTCGCGCACCTGGTCGATCCACGACTCGTGGACCTGCATGTCCACGGCCATCACGGAGACGTTCGGCAGCTCCATGAGCTGCTGGTTCTCGCGCACCTCCGCTCCCTGCTCGATCACCGTCTCCCGGCCACCGCGGTAGCGCGGCTCCTCGTAGACGACCATGCCGTCCTGGGGAGCGAAGATCTTCGTCTTCGAGAGCTGGTCATCGAGCTTCTTGAGCCTCTTGTCGGAGAGAAGGTAAGTCTCCCTCTTGGCTTCCCTGTCCGCTTCCACCTTGGCCATCTCCGCCTCGGCCTTCACCCTGGCGCGCTCGAGCGCCGCCTTCGCCTGGCTCAGGTTCGAGCCGTACGTCTCCCTCTCCTTCTTCGATGTGTAGTCCGCGTAGACCTTCTGAGCCATCTTGGACTGCTCGAGCTGCACGCGGGCCCGGTTGAGGGCCAGACGGTCCGCCTGCTCGTCCATCCGCGTCACGTAGCCCTTCGCGGCGAGCTTCTGCGTCCACTCGTACTTGTCCTGGGCGCGCGTCAACTCCTCCTGAGCGATGAGCACGTCGTTCTCGTACTTCATCGTCATCTGCGCGAACTCTCCCTCCTCGAACTTCCTCTTGTCGAGGTCGGCGAGCGTCACCGATAGCTCAGCCTGCTCGATGTTGCTCGCGTTCTGGCTCTCCTGGATCTCCACCGACTTCTCGGCCTGCATCATGGCGGCCTTGGCCGTCTCGACGCTGATGCGCTGCTGGTTGACGAGCTGCTCCAGGCTGGATGAGTCGAGCTCGACGAGGAGATCGCCCTCGTTGACGTAGGTTCCCTCCGGCACGACGCTCACGATGGTGCTCTGCCCCTCCAGCTCGCAGAAGATCGGCACCGACCGGGAAGCCCGGATGTTGCCGCGATCCGTGAAGGAGATCACGAGGTCTCCGCGCGTCACCGCGTAGGTCAGCTCGCCGTTGAACACGCCCACGGCGCCGGGGCTGGGCCAGAGAGCGTAGGCGCCCAGGCCGACGGCGACGATCAGGATCGAGACGCCGGCGGAGACGATCAGTATCGTCGGCAACGGCAGCTTGCGCGCTTTCCTGGCAGCGGCAGCCGCGGGTTCCACCGGGAGTGAAAGCTGCGTCATGGGATCATGGCTCCGTAGGTGATTTCCTTGAGTTGCCCGTCGTCGCCGCAATCGAGGACGCCCATGTCGCGAAGAAGCTCCAGACGGGCGACGGTGTAGTTGATCAGAGATCCGGTCAGGGCATTCTGGGCGTCGATCAGCGACGACTGCGATTCGAGGACGTCTCGGGTGGTCGCCCGTCCCGCGTCGCGCAGCTCGGAGGTGCTCGCGACTCGCACCTCGGCCAGCTCGACGCTCCTCTTCTGGATAGGATAACTGATAAACTCGCGCTGCAAAGTCCTGTAGGCGTCCCGCACCGTCAGCCGGATGCTGTCCTCGAAGAGGGAATTGTCCCGCTTCTCCCTCTCATGGGCGATGACGGCGGCGACATACGAGTTTCTCTCGCGCTTGCGGTCCAGCGGCAGGTCGAGGGTGAAACCGACGCCGTACTCGACGTTGTCGGCGTTGAACCGGAGCGGCTTCTGCTCTCCGCCCTCGCCGCTCGCCAGGCCGGCATCCGCGTTGATGTCGAGCTGCATCCGGAGGGCGTCGGCCTGCACCTCGATCCTGCGCGCCGAGTCTTCGACCCTGTCGCGGGACGACGCCAGGTCGACGCGCATGGCGAAGGCGGTCTCGATCGCCGTGGGGAGGGGGATGTCGATCGGATCGACCCCCGTCTCGACAAGGGTGAGCAGCTCCCGCGGGTCGGGGGCGAACGCCTCCCCGATCGCGATGCCGAGCGTGATCTTGAAATCATCGAGGACCGCCTCGTACCGCTGCACGGCCGCGACGTAGCGGTCCTGCGCCTGAAGCTCCTGCTGCCGGGCCTGGTCGACCTCGAGCTGCGCGAGGCGGCCGGCCATGGCGTTCCACTCCGCGCGGTCGCGGTTCTGGACGAGGCTCTTCCAGTTGTTGTACTCGTTGGCGACCCGGTCCCGCTCCTGGAGCAGCCGGTAGTACTCGCTGGTGACCCGCACCGCGAAAGTCTGGCGGAACCGCCGGAAGCTGCGGATCTGGTAGACGAGATTCCTCTCCGCTTGGATCAGCGGCTCCTGGACGATGTCCCTCCCGAAACCGCGAAGGAGCGGCTGGGTGACAGCCCCCTGGATGATCGTGCGGGCGACCTCGCGGCGGTTGCCGGTGAAGTACTGGAAGAGGTTGTTCAGGATGTTGATCGAGAGCCGGGCGCCGTCTGCGAGCGCCAGGTTGAAGCCGAAGTTCGAGTTGACGCCGCCGGAGAGCTCTCCGCTGGCGTTGCGATCATAGCTCCCCCCGATGACGCCGAAAAAACGCGGCGCGAAGTCCCAGCGGGCCAGCGTCAGAGAGAGAGCGCTCGAGTAGACCGCCTCGCGGTTCGACTGGTAGTCGCGGTTGTTGGCGAACGCGAGCCGCAGGGCGTCCTCGAGCCGGAGGATGCGCGCATCCTTGAACTGGACGCCGGGGATGGCCGAGGCCGCGGACGCCTGTGCGGGGCCGGAGGGAGATCCGCCTGCCACCGCCGGAGAGACGGAGCCTTCCTCCTCCGGCGGCGCGAGCGGCTCGTCGGGGGAATCGCCCTCGCCGCCGGGAGCCCCCGCGGCGGCATCCGCTCCCGCCTGCGCGGGAGGTTCGTCCTGAGCCTCACCCTCGGCCGGCGGAGCTTCCGGGAACGACTCACCCTCCCCGGCGGGAACCTCGACATCGGCATCGCCTCCGGCTTCTGCAGCCTCGTCGAGCGGTTCAGGGGCCAGCTCGTCCTGAGCCGCGCCTTCGGCCGGCGTCTCGGGCAGAGGCTCACCCTCCCCGGCGGGAACCTCGACATCGGCCTTCGAAGCCTCCTGGAGAGGCACCGGCGGCTCCGGGATCGACGGGCCCGCCTCCTCCGCCGCCTCCTCGGACGGCGCCGGCGGCACGGGCGGCGGCGCGGTGAAGAAATCCTCCGTCGAACCCGCCTCGCCGACAGCTTCGAGGGTAAGAGGCTCCTGCTCCACACGGAACGAACCGAGCGCGAGCATTTCCCCCCCCTGCTCCTCCTTCTGGCGAAGCAGCGAGTAGACCTCCTCGTCGGCCGACTTCCGGTAATACTCCCGGCTGCAGCCGGGAACCCAGATGCACGCCGCCATCGCGGCGCAGCACGCGAATTGCAGGACTCTTCTTCGCAAGGACCTTCCCTCGAGTCAGGGACTCTGTCGACAGTGCTCGTTGGGGGCTCGCCAACCGTTCGGGATCACCGGCCTACTTTAGACCACAGCGGAGGCGGTTTTCCTATAGGGGATCCGCGGCTGGCCTTTTCGGCTAGCGGCGCTGGGTACGCGCGCGAGAGCTACTCGCAGATCCAGTCCACCATCCGCTCGAGCGCCGGCGCTGCCGGCTCGAGCGAACGGAGCTTCGCTTCAGCGCCCGCCGCACGGTAGGCCGCGAGAGCGACGTCGGGCATCTCGCCCGAGCCGAGGATCAGGAGCTCGCCGGGCGCGCAGAGGGCGGCGAAGAAGGGAAGGCCTCCGTACTTCAGCGCTCCCGGCAGGAAGTTCTCGTCCTGGAAGCTCTCGACGCTCAGGGCGTCCAGGTCCGCCTCGACGACCGTCCGGCCGACCGCATCGCCCGAGACCGCCCGCGCGAGCAGCGCCCAGACGCCTCCGCTCCGGCTACCCGATCCGACGAGGCGCACCTCCTTCGCGCCGGGGAGAGACCTGGCGAAGGCGATCGCGGTGAGGACATCGTGGACGCGCTGCGCGATGAGCGTCCGGTTGTAGCCGTACGTGTAGCCGACGTAGGAGCCGTGGCGCTGCGCGTCGACCGGCAGCAGCTCCGCCGCCGCGGCCGCCGGAAGATCGCCGCTCGCGGCCGCGCGCACCTTCTCTCTCCTCGCGGCGAGAGACTCGCCCGTGAGGAAGACGTCCGGAGCGAGGATCGCGACGCCTCGCCGCAGGCAGGCGCGCACTTCGAGCCGCCAGTCGCCCTCCGGCCCGGCGAGGCCGGCCTTCCCGCCGTCGAGGACCGCGACGGCGACCACCCCCTTGTAGTTGTGCGGCGTGAGGAGCACGGCGGGCACCTGCTCGCCCGTCCCCCGGCGGGCCAGGCCGAGCTTGTCCATCCGCGCTCCGCGGATGGGAGAGGCGGCGCGGTGGAACGCGACGACATCGATGGACGAGGGCAGCGACGTGTGAAGGATCGACTCGAGCGCGCCGCCGATCACCCTGCGGAACTCCGCGAGCGACGAGGCGTCCACCTCCGCCAGCTCCGCGAGCTGCGACTCGGAC
>JAFGKN010000547.1 GCA_016928605.1 Planctomycetota bacterium
CGGCCCAGACCCGAGGAGGCCGCGGCCACCGCGGCGACTTTTCGATCGAGACCCAGATCCATGGCGCATCCTCTCTCTCACCCCCAGTGCCGCCTCCGCGTCGACTCGAGAACCCTGAAACAGCTCAAGGCGCAGGTCCTGCCGCAGCCGCATCGGCACCCGCAGCCGCATCGGCACCCGCAGCCGCATCGGCACCCGCAGCCGCATCGCCATCCACTCCCCCTCCCGCTCCTCTCCGGCGCCGGGCGCCGCGCTATCGCTTCTCCTGCGGTGCTGTTTCCCTCTCCCTGGGGCTGCTGAGACGGATCGGCAGCAGGCCTCCCGCCGTCTTGAAATCGACCTTCGGATCGCCGAGATCCCCCGTGACGCGGATCTCCGAGAGCACCCTCTTCAGGATCCCCAGAATCTCGTCCAGGCCCGGGATCTCGACGGGAAAGAAGCTCGGCTGCAGCACGAGGTCGAGACGGCCGTCGAAGTCCATCGTCCCCTTGCCCGAGAGCGTCATGACCGAGCTCTTGATCTCGATCGCGCTCGAGTGGAACTCTCCGGCCTCGATGCGGAACGGAAGCGCAATCTCGTTGAAGCGCGTGGCGGAAGCCGTGTCGAAGTTGAGGTTCACGAGCCTCAGGATGTTGAAGAAGATCGGCAGCTCGGCCAGCCGCCCGTCGACGATCTTGCCCTCTCCATCCCCGCGGATGCCGCGGGAGTCTCCGCGGGGTCCGCGGAAGCTGACCTGTCCGCTCGCCCGCCCGCTGATGTTCTCGCTCTCGACGGCGAAGACATCCCTCGAGGCCTGCTGGACGTCGATGTCGCGGGAGATGAAGTGCCCGCCGAACTCCGCCCCCTCGCCGGCCTTCACGAAGAGAAACCCGCTGGTCTGGCCGCCGTAGAAGTCGTCCGTGGTGACGGCCATCTGGAACGCGCTCCGCGCGCTCTTGTCGTCGAGGATCGCGCCGTACTCCGCGGGAAGGCGGAAGGTCACGGGCGGCAGGTACTTTCCGCGGCGCTCGCCGCCGAGCAGCGGATGAGGCTCGCCGAAGACGAAGTTGATCCTTCCATCCTTCAGCCGCAGCCGGTTGAAGCGGCCCGACTTGACGAGGATATCGCCGGAGTGGATCGCAGCGACCCCGCTGCCGCAGCTCCCCTCGAAGTTGCCGCTGCAGCGGATCTCCGCCACGTCGATGCCGAAGCTGACCGCCGCGTTCTCGCTCTCGACGTTCTTCGCGCGGTAGATGATCCGGCTCGAGGCGAGATCCGACTCGAAGAGCGAGTGCTCCACCTCGAGGTCGCCGCTGTACTCTCCCCGCAGGCCGAGGTCGCTGACGAGCTCGCGGAGCGGAATCGGCAAGGCGTCCCGGAAGCGGTCGTCGACGTCGAGAGCAGCTATCCGGGCGCGGTAGACGATGTTGCAGGGCTGGCGCGCGGCGTTCACGTCGACCCCGAAGGCGATGCCGGGGCGGGACTCCTCGGGAGTCCGCCAGTCGCGCAGCCGGATCTCCTTGAGCCCCCGGTACTCGAAGCGGCCCCCGCCGATCCGCAGTGGATACGGGAAGCCGTGGTGGTTCACCGATCCCTGGACGTCGGCGAGGAGCACCTGGACGGGAGTCTCGAGGTCGGCGGTATCGATGCCCACCCGCTCCAGCTTCACCCGGCCCTCGAAGCGGAAGTCGAGCAGGAGCCGCCGCGCGACATCCGGAAGCGCGGCGAGCATGTCCTCGTCGATCGCGAGATCGTCGCTCGAGAGGTCGAGCCGCACGCGCGGCTCCGTTCGGAGATCGATCTCCCCCTCGCCCCGGATCCTGTGCTCTCCATGGCTCCCCTCGAGATTCTGCATCCGCACCTTCCCCTCGAGGCTCGAGTAGACGACGCCTCCGGTGATGGCGCTCACCTCGTACGGAAAGAGCCGGTACTGGATGCGGGCATCCGCCACTCGAGCATCCACGCGGACGGCGAGGGGAGCGACACCGGCCTCGAGCGCTCCTGCGCCCGCCGCCTCGACGCCCTCGCGCCGCACGGTGATCGCGGCGCTCGCGCGGCCGCCGGGCTGCAGGTCGTCCCAGATGCTCCGTCCGAGCAGAGGAAGGGCGCCCCGGAGGCGATCGTCGAGCGCCAGATCCGACGCCTCGAGATCGATCTCGACCTTCCCGCCGCGGCGCAGCTCCACGAGAAACCGGTGCCCCTCCGCGAGCGCGATCGTCCCCTCCCCGCACCGGACGCTGGCCCCCCGGTCGACGGAGAGCTCGCCTCCCCTCACGCGAGCCGTGAACCGCGCGTCCGTCAAGGGGTACGGAAACGCGCTGTACGCGAAGTCCATCCCGCCGGCGACGACCTCGATCTCCAGGTCCCGCGGATCCACCGCCCAGCTCCGGGCGGCCGGCACGCTGAGCGCGACCCGCAGCGGGCCCCGGGGCTGCAGGGAGGCGAGCACATCGCGGAGAGCGGGATCCCAGGAACCGATCTGGCGGGGATCGAGCCGCAGGGAGTCGATCTCGACGTGCGCGGACCAGTCGACGAGGCGAAGGGTGGCCGGATCGAGACGCGCATCAGCCCTCGCTACGAGCAGACCGCCGCCCATCTCTCCGGCGGCGCTGAGGACCGCGGCGGCGGGAGCGCCGGACTCGAAACGCAGATCTCCGCTCAAGCCGCGGATCGCGAACGGGAGCTGCGGAGGGGCGGCCTCCGCCTGGACGAGCCGAGCCCGCACATCCTGGACCCGAAAGCCCTCCTGCGCATCGAAGCGCAGGGCGGCCTCGGCGTCGAGAAAACC
>JAFGKN010000548.1 GCA_016928605.1 Planctomycetota bacterium
GAGGTCGCCATCGGATGGTTCGGCCCCGCGGAGCCGGACCATCCCCTGGGCGGATCGATGTGGCTGGCGGCCTCGCTCGCGGTCGAGGAGGCCAACGAGGCCGGCGGCGTCGGCGGCCTGCCGCTGCGCCTGGCCGCCTACTGGTCGGAGAACCCCTGGGGAACCGGGATCTCGCGCCTGACCCGCGCGCTCTACACCGAGCATCTCTGGGCGGTCGTGGGATCGGTCGACAGCCCCAGCACGCACCTCGCCGAGCAGGTGGCGGCCAAGGCCCGCCTGCCGATCATCAGCCCGATCGCGACCGACGCGTCGGTGAACCTGGCGGGCGTCGCCTGGATGTTCTCCTGCGCCCCGGGCGATCACATCTGGGCGCCGGCCCTCGTGGATGGAGCGATCGCGTCGCTCGAGGGAGGGCGAGACAGGCTCTGCGTCGTCGTCTCGACGGACCACGACTCGCGGCTCGCCGCGGATGAAGTGCTGAAGGTGCTCGAGAAGCGCGAGCGGTTCCCCGTCCGGCGTCTCGACATCCGCCCCGGCCAGAGGGAGTTCGACCTGCAGATCGAGGCGCTCCGGGAGTCCAGGCCGCGGGCCGTGCTGCTCGTCGCCGGCGCCGAGGAGGGCGCGCGGATGGCGGTCGCGATCCGGCGGGCGGGGCTGGACCCGCCGATCTTCGGCTGCCCGCGGATGGCCTCCCGGCGGTTCCTCGAGATCGCGGGCGAGGCCGCCGAGGGGGTCCGGATGCCGTGGCTCGTCGAGGTGCGCGGCTCCGATCCGCGCGCCGCGGACTTCGTCCGGCGGTTCTCGGAGCGAGCCGGCCGCGAGCCCGATCCGCCGGCGATCCTCGCCTACGACGCGGTCCGCCTCCTGATCGAGGCGCTCGAAGAGTCCGGCCTCAACCGGGCGCGGCTGCGCGACGCGCTCGCCCGTCTCTCCCCTTACGCCGGCATCGGCGGGACCATCCACTGGGATCCCACCGGCCAGAACCGCAGGCCGGTTGCCGCTCTGGCGGTCGTACGCGGCGGCCGCTTCGAGCCCGCCGGCGCCGGCGTGCCGCGGCAGCACGAGCGTTGACAGGCCGCCTCGCCACCCTGACGGCGTCGAGGAAAGCCGCACCCCGCGTAGCCATGACGAGGTCGATCGGCTTGAAGTTCCGAGCGCAGCGGAAGCAGCGAGCGAGGTTCATCTGCGGACTCGTGGCGGTATGAACGACGCCGCAGCCCGGGCGGCACGGTGCACGCGACGAGCTTCGCGGGCTGCTTCGAGCTGTTGTCCCGCTCGCGGAAGATCTCCTCTTCCCGGCCTTCGAGCTTATCCTTGGGAGCGACCTGGCCATCCGGCCGACCGGCAAACGAGTCGGAGATTTCCAGCCTTCACAAGCGACCCTCCGACCCGGAATCACGCCTCCCGTGAGCTCATTTTGTCGATGGCCACTGCGGCCAGAATGACGAAGCCTTTGACGACCTGTTGCCAGAAAGGTGACACGTCCAGCAGAAACAGGCCGTTGTTCAACACACCGATGATCAAGCACCCCAACACCGTCCCGACCACGCTCCCTCGGCCCCCTGAGAGCGATGTACCGCCGATCACCACCGCGGCGATCGAATCCAGCTCGTAGCCAAGTCCGGCGTTGGGCTGGGCGGAATCCAGGCGAGCGGTGACGATCAGGCCGGCCGCGGCGGCCAGCAGGCCACCCAGCGTGTAGACTGCGAGCTTGATGCGGTTCACCGGCAATCCGGTCAGCAGCGCTGCCCCCTCGTTGCCTCCGACGGCGTAGATGTACCGGCCGAAACGAGTCTTGCGAGTCACGACGACAAACACGCCGACCAGCATGCCGGAGATCCACACCGGCATGGGAACGCCCAGCAGGACACCGGTGCCCAGGAATCCAAACTCGGGGCCCAGGCCGGTGATCGGAAACCCGCCCGTCCAGAGCATCGTCAGCCCCCGGGCAATGCTGAACATGCCCAGAGTCGCCACGAAGGGGGGCAGCCGGAATCGGGTAATCGCCCACCCGTTGAACCACCCGGCCGCCGCACCGACCAGTAGTCCCGCGATGATGGCCCCGAACAGGGTGAATTCCAGCCGCACTGCCAGCGGCGAAAGAACTGCGCCGTTCTTCAGCAGCCCCGCCGCCACAGCGCCGGACAAGGCCAGGACGGCTCCCACCGACAAATCGATCCCTCCGGCGAGGATGATCAGGGTCATGCCGATGGACAGGCACAGGTTCACCGAGATCTGCCGCAGGATGTTCCAAGCGTTCTCGGCAGTGAGGAATCGATCCGACAGCAGGCTCATCGCCAAGACCATCAGCGCCAATGCGATCAGCGACTGAAAACGGGCCAGGAACTCGCGGTGGAACCTCAGCATAACGAGGCCGGCTTTCTCGGCAGTGCTGCGTGCATGATTTTCTCTTCCGTTGCTTCGGCCCGCGCGAACTCCTCGACCGGCCGGCCCTCGCACAGAACCAGGATGCAATCGGACACGGCCAGAATCTCGGGCAGCTCGGAAGAGACGGCAACGACCGCCAGACCGTCCCTCGTCAGCTCATCGATCAGCGCATAGATCTCC
>JAFGKN010000549.1 GCA_016928605.1 Planctomycetota bacterium
GATGTCACGGTGGGACCGCTGGTCGACCTCTGGAGGCGCGCCCGGCGCGAGCAGCGGATGCCTGCGCCGGAGAAGCTGCAAGCGGCCCGAGCCCTCGTCGGCCATCGCTTCGTCCGATGCGATCCGGGCCGCAGCGCCGTGGCGCTTCTGCGGCAGGGCCTGCGGCTCGATCTCGGAGGGATCGCCAAGGGCTACGCCGCTGGTGAGGCGCTCGCCGTCCTCGAGGCGCGGGGCATCGAAAGCGGCCTCGTCGACATCGGAGGAGACATCGCGCTGGGCGGGCCGCCTCCGGACAGCGCGGGCTGGACGATCGGCCTCGACGCGCGAGGCGCGGGTGGCGGCTCCACCCGTCACCTGCTGCTCTCCCGCGCCGCCGTGGCGACGTCCGGCGACGCCGAGCAGTTCGCGGTGATCGATGGACGGCGGTTCTCGCACATCGTCGATCCGCGTAGCGGTCTCGGTCTCACCGACCAGAGCCTCGTGACCGTCGTCGCGCCCGACGCGATGACTGCGGATGCGCTCGCCTCGGCGGTCAGCGTGCTCGGCACGGAGGAGGGGATGGCGCTCGTCGAGAGCACGCCGGGCGCGGCGGCCCGGATCGCGCGCGGTAGCGGGAGTGCGGAAGGGATCGAGGTCCGCGCATCGCGCCGCTGGATGGAGCTGGCGTCTCTCGATGTCTCCGCGAAGAGCTCCGCGGGGGAGGCGCCGGCCTCGGACGTCGCCCTCGATCCGACGGTCGTCCCCACGCCGAGCTGGCTGCCCGAGCCCGCGAAGCTCGCCGCGGCGGAAGCGGCGAGCGAGGCGGACATGAAGAGCTACACCGAGACGGTTCCCGGCAGCGTCCTGGCGTTCGAGATGGTGCCGATCCGCGGCGGCGAGCTCCTGCTGGGAAGCCCCTCCGGAGAGGCGGGCCGCGGCGAGGATGAGGGCCCGCAGGTCAAGGTCGAGATCGAGCCCTTCTGGATGGGCAAGTGCGAGGTGACGTGGGAGGAGTACGAGCTCTGGTGGATGGGCTACGATGCGCTGAAGCACGAGGGGAAGGAGGCGGAGCTGGATTGCCGCGACCGCCTGGCCGACGCCATCACGCGACCCACCAAGCCCTACTCCGACATGACGTTCGGGATGGGGCGGGAAGGCCATCCCGCCATCTGCATGACGCAGCTCTCCGCGAAGCTCTACTGCAAGTGGCTCTCCGCCAAGACCGGACGCTACTACCGCCTGCCCACCGAGGCGGAGTGGGAGTACGCCTGCCGCGCCGGCACGACGTCGGCCTACAGCTTCGGCGACGACCCGGCGGCGCTCGGCGAGCACGCGTGGTTCTTCGAGAACAGCGGAGAGAAGTACCACGAGGTGGGCCGCAAGAAGCCGAATCCGTGGGGCCTCCACGACATGCACGGCAACGTGGCCGAGTGGGTGCTCGACCAGCACACGCCTGACGGCTACGGGTGGATCCGGGAGGACATGCGCCGCTCGCCTCTCCTCGCGCCGAAGACGATCTATCCCCGCGTCGTGCGCGGCGGATCGTGGAAGGACGATCCCGGGCGGCTGCGCAGCGCGGCGCGGCGCGGATCCGGCTCGGACTGGAAGATGGGCGATCCGCAGTTCCCGCAAAGCGTCTACTACCACACCGAGGCGACGTTCGTCGGCTTCCGCGTCGTGCGCCCTCTCCGCCTCCCCTCCGCGGGGGATGCAGCGCGCTACGACATCGACGAGTCGCAGAGGCAGGAGTTCGCCGACTACCTGGAGTATCTCAAGGGGCGCCACTGACGCTGACGCCGGCGACGATGCCGCCACTGACGCCGCCCGGCGGCACCGCCGCCCGGCTCATCGCGCTCACAGCACCTTCGTCACGCCCGGCATGGCGATGGGATAGCGGCCCTCGGCGTCCGGCTTCACCGGCGCTTCGGAATCCAGCGCGTAGTCGTCGAGCCCCGGCGCGAGCTCCAGCTTCGAGCTCAGCGCCTGCTCCCACGTGATGAGCTGGCCCGACTCGGACGCCATGCGGCCGAGGATGCCCGTGAGCGTCGCGTAGGCGCACCGCTCGGCCTCGTTGTGGGGCTTGTCCTCGCGGATCGCCTGGAAGAGGAGATCGTGCTCCACCTGGTACTGGTTGCGGGGAGTGCCGTCGAAACGCCAGATGACGTTCTCGCTGGTCTGGTCGTGGCCCTTGAAGATGCGCGGGTGCGGGATGCCTTCGCCGAGCACCGCGGAGCCCGTCGCTCCGTGGATGATGTCGCCGAAGAAGCCCCAGCAGTTGTTCATGTGCCGGCCCTGCGCGAAGAGGCGGGTGCCGTCCGGGAAGCTGTACTCGACGGCGTAGTGGTCGAAGAGCTGATCGGGCTCGGTGCGGACCTGCCGTCCTCCCTGCGCCTGGGCCGAGACCGGCCATGCATCCTTCACCCAGCAGCAGACGTCGAGGTTGTGGATGAGCCAGTCGAGCAGGAAGCTGCCGTTCACCCAGGTGAAGCAGGAGTAGTTGCGGATCTGGTGAGCGAGCTCGCTCTCGCCCTCGCGCCTGCGCCCGAATCCCACGGGGCCGTGCTCGCGGTAGGCCCAGGCGGTGATGACCTTGCCGATGATCCCCTCGTGGATATGCTCGACCGCCTCCTCAAGCGGCTGGTAATGGCGGCTCATCAGCCCGCCGGCGATCTTGAGGTTCTTCTTCTTCGCCTCCTCGCCCGCCTTCAGGATCCGGCGGACGCCCGGAGCGTCGACGGCCATCGACTTCTCCATGAAGACGTGGCAGCCCTTCTCCACCGCGTACTCGACATGCTGCGGCCGGAAGGCCGGCGGCGTGGCCAGCAGGACCACTCCTCCCGGAGCGACCGCGTCCGTCGCCTTGCGGAAGGCATCCATGCCGAGGAACCTCCGCTCCGGCGGCACATCCATCTTCGCGGCGAGCTGGCGCGCCAGGCTGCCGTGGCTATTGTCGAGGCGATCGGCGAAGACATCGGCCATGGCGAAGAGCTGCGTCGGCCCCTGCGTCGAGAGCGCGTTGACCGCCGCGCCGGTGCCGCGTCCCCCGCAGCCGATGAGAGCGACCTTGATCGTGTTCTCCTCGGCGGTGTAGGCGGGACGGGCGATGCCGCCGGCGAGTGAGAGGCCGGCCAGCGTGCCGGAAGTGGTCTTGAGGAAATCGCGACGCGAGGAGGAAGCCTTCCGGCTCTTTCCTGGAGTCTTCATGAAGCAGCCCTTTCTTCTCGTCTCTTGTCGATGGCAAACGCAGTGATGGCTCGACGCGTCGCGGCCGCGCCGGATCCGTCAGGCGGTGGATCCTCCCGCCCGGCGACGCGCCCACCCATTCTGATCGCCATGAGGGTGGAAGACAAGAAGAAGGGGCGCCGTTCCGGGGAGAAGAAGAAGGAGCAAGCGCTCGCAGGAGCCCGGTTCAATTTCCGCAGAGGAGCCCGGGGTAGAGCGGGGCGACTCCCGAGGAGACCGCCAGGACGATGTCCGAGAAGTCCTGGTCGGACTTGCGAGAAGCGATCTCCACGTCCTCGAAGGCCACGATGAGCTGCGGGCCGGGCGTCACGACGTCCAGGGCCGGGCCGGGGCTCGTCCGCCCTCCGTCGCTGACGAAAGCGAGAGTCTGAGCGAATCCGCCGGGGTTGAGCGCCGAGAGCGTGAAGAGCGGCTGGTTGCCGCGGTGAGGCAGGCTCCTGTACTCGTCGAGTCGGCGATTCGGCAAGAGGAAGAAGACGATCACCTCCCCGGGCGGAACCTCGACCAGGAAGCGCGCATCGCCGGCGGCGATCGACCCCAGGTCGCAGGTCTCCTGGTTGAAGTCTCCGGAATGGAAGACGACCTTCGCCTGGTAGCTTTCGTCCGTCAGGGCTTCCGCTCCGCTGGCCGGGAGGTCATCCGGATCCACGACGATGTAACCGATGTCGCTCTTGTAGCACGCCTCGCTGAAGGCCATGTCCACCGCGATCTCGAAGCTCTCCGCGCCTGTACCCTCCGGATCGTACGTGGTGAAGGTCTCGAGTCCGAAGAGCTGCCAGGCATCCTCGAACTCCGCGGCGGCGGCTCCGACGAGGAAGTCGTACAGGTCGCTGTCCCGGATGCGGCTCCCCATCGGCGATTCGAGGTAGCTCATGTCCGCCACCGGCGCCGGCGCCTTCTGGGCATCCACTACGTCGCCGAAGCCGAGGTTCCGGGACCGTGCCCTGCTGACGACCTTCAGGACGATGCTCTCGCTCGTGGCCGGAGGCGGGGAGAGGCTCTCGCGGAACGCGGTGGCCGTCACGAGGATCTCGTTCTCCCGCAGCGCTCCTCCCGTCCCTGTCGCCACCGGGACGAGCTCGGCGAAGTATCCGCCCGGTTTGAGCCTCGCGGGAACAGGGCCCGTGCCGAGAGTGAAGTTTTCCACGGTGACCTCGATCACCTCGACGAGCGACTCGCCGCACATCTCCGCATCGAGCTGCGCCGCGCTCTCGACCGTGACGTGGCGGCCGCCGCCGGAGACCGCCACGCAGTGAGGTAGCGTCGTGAACCGCGTGTCATCGGTGTCTTCGGTGACGATGGTGTAGCAGTAGAGCTCGGCCGCCGTCGCCGCTCCCAGCTCCTCGGCCGCAGCGATCGTTGCCTCCCGGTCGGCTGCGCTCTGGGTGATGTTGCTGTCGGCCAAGTCTCGCGGAACACCGTGGGCGGTCGGAATGCCGTCGGAAAGGAAGATCACGGCCTTCCGCCGCTCAGGCGCAAGCGCCTCCTCGCCTTCCTCGGCGGGACCGGCCTCTTCGGCGTCGTCCCGATCCTCGACGTCCTGGCGGACGAAGAGCTCCTCGCACTTCAGGAAGCTGGCCTCGAAGTTCGTGCCGCCTCCCGA
>JAFGKN010000550.1 GCA_016928605.1 Planctomycetota bacterium
CCGAGGGGATAGTAGGCGATGGCGTAGGCGATGGCATTCACCCCCAGCGTGAAGGCATCCTCGCCGCGCACTCCGGGGTGCTCCTCGGTCAGGTGGTCCGAGTCCCAGGTGCAGTTGAGATCGTACGGCGAGTGGATGAGCGCGACGCGGCAGCCGATCATCACTCCCTCGAAGTACGGGGCTCCATCCGCCCGGTCCTTGGTGGCGGCGGTGTAGCGCACGCGGTCGATCCTCCGGTGCGCGCGGTAGATCGGATGGTCCGGCGGCAGCAGCGCCATGGGACGGTCGGGCAGGATGCGCGCGGCCAGCTCGTGGATCGATCGGGTGAAGTCGCGCGAGCCATGGTGCGCCACCGTGAGCAGAGTCCCGCCCTTCATCAGGTACTCGCCGATCAGCTTCGCCTCCTCGGGCGAGGGCGAGAACGGCCGCGCGCCGGCGGCGAAGAGGATAGGCACCTCGCGCGGATCGAACGCAAAACCGGGCAGGTCGATCTCCTCGGCGCGGTACTTCGTCTTCAGCGCGCCCGTGACGCGCTGCAGCAGCCCGTGGATGTCGTTGGGATCCAGGTTCCAGTCGCCGTAGACGATGGTCCGCCCGTCGGGCAGCTTCCACTCGAGGTTCCTCCGGCCCCAGCGGATCTTGCCCACGAGGAGCGGAGGCGCGGGATCGCGCTTGCGCTCCGAGCGCCGCAGAGGCGTCGCCGGCAGCGGCAGCGGCGGGATGCCCTCGCCGCCCTTGATCCGCCGCGGGCTCGCCGGCGGAGGGATGCCGCACGGGGGCTCCTCCGCCCGCGCGCTCCCGGCCGAGAGGGGCAGCGCGAAGACAGACAGGGCGGCGCCGAGGATCGACACGGCCGAGATTCGCCGGAGGAAGAGTGGGCTCGCGCGCTCCATGTGCATCGAGTTGCTCGCGGTCGAAGGCCTGCTCGGAGGGAAGCGATTATAGCAGAAAAAAACACCGGGATCCCCGCCTCGGCGGGAATCCCGGCGCCCTCTTCATCCGGCTTTCTGTCTCAGGCAGATGCCAGCTCCTCCCTGGATCCTCCCGGTCTGTGCTGGAGGCCAGGATGGGCTCGAGCGCCGGCGCGTGGCCGCGCTGGCCGCCGAGCAATCCATCCGCGGTTACTTTCCGATCTCCTCGGTGACCTTGTAGAACCACTCCGCGCAGGCCTTCACGTCCGGCAGGGAGTTCTCCCAGTTGTGCTCGTACTCGATGGAGAACACTCCGCTGAATCCCTGCGCGTGCAGCTCCTCGAGGATCTTTCTCGCCTCGGCCTGGCCGGTGCCCCAGATCACGTCGTGCTCGCCGGGACGACCCATCTTGTTGAGGTCCTTGAAGTGGCTCGAGATGATCCTCCCCTTGAGCTTCCGGATCGCATCGAGCGGGCGGACGTCGGAGCGCATCCAGTGCCCCGTGTCGGCGCAGGCTCCGATGCGCTTCGATCGGCCCTCGACCTGCTTCAAGACCGTGTCGGGATCCCAGTAGGGCGAAGGCTTCGGATGGTTGTGGAGGGCGACGTTGACCGAGTACTCCTCGGCGAGCTTCTCGACGACGTCGAAGGCATCGAACGGCGGCTCGGAGACGATCGTCTCGATGCCCATCACCTTGGCGAAATCGAAGACCTTGCGGCTCGCCGCCTCGTCCTTGCTCAGCCCTACGACGCCGTAGTTGAGGAGCCCGATGCCCTCCTTCTCGAGCTTGACCTTGACCTTGGCGAGGACGCTGAGCGGAGAGTCGTGGCTGAAGGAGACATCCCGCTCATCCGGGCTGAGCCGCTGGCCGGGATACGCCTCGATATACTTGATCCCCGCCGCCTTCGCCTTCTCGATCGCCTCGAAGAGCGTGAAGCGGTTGAACGTGTAGGTCTGCACGGCCAGCTTCCACTGCGGCTTGGCCGCGGCGGCCGAGGCGCCGCGCTGCTGGAGGATCTTGCCGGCCCCGAAGATGGCGAGGGCGGCCAGGGTCAGGGCGAGCGCTGCGGCGCCGAACCAGGGACGGCAGCAAGACGTACCCGGATGTCTCTCGATCATGGCGGTCTTTCTCCTTCGTCTACGAGTGTCGCGGGGAGGAAACGAATTGCCCGTATTAAAATGCGGGGGAATCGGAGGGGCAAGCAAAATGCCATCACCTATTCCCCCGCCACGGCTTGCCCCGCGGGGTTGCAGCAGACCGGGTCTCCGACCTCCCCACATGCATCGCACCTCTTGCCGCTGCTGATCCCCGCCTCGAGCTCCTTCCCCTTCCAGAAGCCCCCCGCCACGGCTTGACCCACGGGGCTGCAGCGGCTTCCGTCACCGGCGCGGATTCAGGGATCGAGCTCGTGGCACGCCTCGATCCACCAGGAGAGCTCGCGGTCGTACTCCGTCGAGAGGTCCTTCTTGATCAGCTTGCGGTGGAAGCTCGCCGCTCCCTGCTGGTCCAGCTCGGCGGCGTCGGCGTCCGGAAAGCGCTCCTGGGGGTCCACCGCCACCATCTTGCGGCAGAGCCCGAAGAGGAGCGGATCCCGCTGGACCTCGACGGGCAGCAGGTCGCGCAGCCGCTGCGGCAGCGAGAGCTTGGCCTCGATGAGCTGCGCAAGGCTCTCGCAGCTGCGGAAGATCAGGCGGCCGGTCAGCATCTCGACGAGCACGTAGCCCAGGCTCGCGATGTCGGATGAGAAGCCCACCTCGCCAGCCCTGAGCTGCTCGGGAGACATGTAGTACGGTGTGCCCCGCAAAACGGTCTTGCCCTCTTCGGCAGGTACGCAAGAGCTGTCGAAATCGATGATCTTCTTCGTGCCGGTCCGCTTGATCATGATGTTCGAGGGCTTCAGATCGCAGTGCACGATGCCGTGATGGTGAAGGTCCGAGAGCCCGGCCAGGCAGCCCCTCACGATGTCCACCGCGATGCCCGGCTTCAGGCGGCATTGATCTGGCCCGGGGGAGACGACCACATCGATGAGTCGTTCCCATTCCGCGCGCGAGAGCTGATGCCGCAGGCGCTCCAGCCGCTGGAGATCGAGGAGATCGTTCAGGTCGTAGCCGTCGACCCACTCCATGACCATGGCCCTCGTCTCGTCGACGGCCACGAAGTCCCGGACCTCGATCAGGTTGTCGTTCTGGATCTCGCTGATCCTCTGCGCCTGGCGGGCGACGTGGCGCATCTCCTCGAAGTACTCCTCGAGGGGACTCGTGGAGCACCGGCGGAAGAACTTGACAGCCACCCGAGTGGAGAAGCCGTCCACGCCCTCGCGGTGCGCCAGGTAGACCACTCCCTGGGCGCCCTCGCCCAGGAGCTGGATCAACCGGTAGCGGGCGTTCCAGCAGATGTCCTCGCGAAGCGCGGGCGGCGGCAGGGAGTCGGCGCCCCGCAGGTTCCTCTCCAGGCCCTTGAACGCGATGGTCGAGGCGCGGGTGATGTCCTCGGCCGAGGGAGACCGGCCGCGGAGCCAGGGAAGCGTCGAGAGGGCGTCGAAGGCGCTGGAGGGGATCTTCATCGAAGGCACTGGTGGAAGGAGGTGAAAGGACAGGTACAAGGGAAACAGCAGCCGGTCACCGGGGCCGAGCGGAGAGCGCGCAGCGGCGTGGCCTCTGCCGGCGCCGGCTCGCTGCGCTCGAGCGGCGCCAGACGGCGATGCGCGCGATGCTCATCCCATCGCGGCCGCCGAAGCATCCAGGCTCAGCTCGAGAAGCCTGGCGAGCGGCCCTCCCCCGCCGA
>JAFGKN010000078.1 GCA_016928605.1 Planctomycetota bacterium
CCCGAGACAGCCCTGACCCCCAACCCGATTGGGGAATGAGTGCGCGGAGATCGTATCCGCTGCGGGGGTGAGACATCAATATCCGAAAGCGCGCGGTCAGAGCCGCGGGACGGCGGCGTTCTCGCGGACGATGGACTCGATCGTGTCGGCGGCCCGGTCCGCAAGGCTGAAGAGGTCGGTCCGCGCGGTGTAGGCGAGGGCGTTTCTCCGCCAGGACTCGCGCTCCGGGGCGGTGAGCATGTACGCGAGCTTGCGGTTGAGGTCCGCCTGGCGGTACGGAGAGGGCACGAGGAGGCCGGATCCGGCCCGCTCGACGTGGGTGGCGTAGCCGCAGACGTCGGTGGCGAGGACTGGCAGGCCGGCGACGAGCGCCTCCACGATGACCGTGCCGGTGTTCTCCCTGGATGCGGGATGCATGAGCAGGTCGGCGCCGAGGAGGAAGCGAGGGACGTCGTTTCGCTCCCCGACGAACGTCACCCGCTCGAAGAGCCCGAGGAGCCTCGACCAGGCGAGCCAGGCCCTCCTGCGCTGTCTGCCGACGACGAAGAGATGCGTGTTCTCCTTCAGCCCCCTGGGCAGAGAGGCGATCGCTTCCAGGGTGCGATCGAAGCCCTTCTTCTTGTAGTTGGAGCCGACCATCAGGACGAGGTTCTGGTCCTCGCCGATCGAGAACTCCCGGCGCAGCCGGCTCCGGATCACGGCGTGGTGCGCGGGAGGCCGGCAGTCGCGGGAGACGCCGGGAGGGAGGAAGTGGAAGCGGCTTTCCTGCGTGCAATAGTGCTGGATGTACTGGCTTTTCTCCTTCTCCGAGATGAGCAGGATCTCGGTCCTCGACTCCGGCGAGAAGACCGATTCCTCTAGGGCGGAGTAGACGCGGTAGCGGGGCGTGAATCGATACCAGAGCCCGTGGTTCTCGTGCGCGTGGGCCTTGAAGCAGACATCCGCGGCGTAGTAGACGTCGAGCCCGGGCATGTGGTTGAAGCCGATCACCGCATCGAAGCGCTCCTCCAAGAGGCGGGGGCGGACACGCCGCACGAAGGATGCGCAGAGGCCGTGGTTGGTGTAGCCCTCCACGGGGACGAGCGTGAGCTTGAACCCGGAGGGGACTTCGCCTTCCCAGCTTCGGGTGTAGACGTACACATCGTGGCCCCTCTGGCAGCAGCACTCGGCGATGCGGAGGAAGTCCCGTTCCAGGCCGCCGTAGGGGAAGTACTTGTAAAGGCAGAAAGCCAGTCTCATCGGCCGTACGCCTGCGGTGATCCCGGGGATCTCGGCCCATCGCCTGTAGGAGCCGCACGCCCGCGAGCTCGCCACCTGCGGCTCCCGGCACCTGGCCACCCGCGCTCCGGGTGGATCGCTCGGCGGTCGCCCGGGCCTTCCCCGCCGCGATTCTGGTCGAACGCGCCGTCCGGCGCAAGGGTTTTGCCCGCCCCGGGCGCGAATCGTGGCAGATCCCCGGGCCGGAGTCTTTCTGCGACAGCCGCGGCCGGCGGACGAGGCCCCCGCCGCCCGTTGTCCCTGCGGCCCGGCCGTGGTTTACTTCCCCGGCATGAACGCCTACGGCATCGTGATCCTGGGGGCGCTCCTGGCGAGCTATGCCCTCGACCTGGCCGCGACGATTCTCAACCTCCGCGCGCTGCCCCGAGAGCTGCCCCGCGAGATGGACGGCGTCTGCGATCCGGATGCCTACCGGCGCACGCGGGCGTACACGCGGGCCACGTCGCGCCTCGACCTCTTCGCCGACACCTGGAGCCTGCTGCTCCTCTTGGGATTCTGGCAGATCGGCGGCTTCGAGTGGCTCGACCGGCTCGTGCGCTCGTGGGCCGCGCGGTGGGACGGGGGCGAGGTGTCGCGCGGCCTCCTCTACATCGGCTGTCTCCTGGCTGCGCGGCTGGTGCTCGGCCTCCCGCTCAGCATCTACTCGACCTTCGGGATCGAGGAGCGGTTCGGATTCAACCGGACCACCGCGGGCACCTTCATCGCCGACCGGATCAAGGGCGCCGCGCTCGCCGTGCTCATCGGCGCTCCGCTGCTCGCGCTCGTGATCCTCTTCTTCGAAAGGGCGGGCCCCCTCGCATGGCTCTATGGCTGGGGCCTCGTGACGCTCGTCAGCCTCTTCCTCCACTTCGTCTTCCCGACCTGGATCCTGCCCCTCTTCAACAAGTTCACGCCGCTCGGGGACGGCGATCTGAAGCAGGCCATCCTCGAGTACGCCGCCCGCGTGCGGTTCCCGCTCGAGAGCGTCTTCGTCGTCGACGGCTCGCGCCGCAGCGCCAAGGCGAACGCCTTCTTCACCGGCTTCGGCCGCCGCAAGCGGCTGGCCCTCTTCGACACCCTCATCGAGAAGCATGAAGTCGAGGAGCTCGTGGCGGTCGTCGCGCACGAGGTGGGCCACGCGAGGAAGTGGCACATCCAGCTCATGATGGCGATCGGCGTGGTACATTCCGGGATCCTGTTCTACCTGCTCTCCGTCTTCATGGGGCATCGCGGCCTCTTCGACGCCTTCTACCTCTCGGAGACATCCATCTACGCCGGCCTGGTCCTCTTCGGCCTCCTCTACGCGCCGATCGAGCTGATCCTCTCGCTGGCCCTCCAGGCGTTCTCGCGCCGCTGCGAGCGCGAGGCGGATCGCTTCGCCGCCCGGACGATCGACGACCCGGAGCACCTCGTGGCAGCGCTGAAGAAGCTCGCTGTGGGAAACCTCTCGCACCTGACGCCGCATCCAGTCCACGTCTTCCTCCACGGCTCGCATCCGCCGCTCCTGGAGCGCATCGGGGCGATCCGGGCGGAGCGGGCGCGAGGCTGATCCGGCACCGGCATTTTGGGAGGCGCGGCGCGATGGGGTATCCTGGGAGCAGCGGGCCGCGCGGGCGCGGATCCCGAGCCGCCCTGCAAGATGGGCTGGCTGGCATCCGTCGGTAGATTCGGGACGCGAGGTCCGCCCAGGAAGGAGACCGGGATGAACAGGAACGACGAGAGGCTGTCGCGACGCGATGTGCTCGCGCGCCTCGCTGGCCTGACGGCCGGCATCGCTCTGGCGAGGGACGCGAGGGCCGCGGCGGAGGAGCCCCGGCGGCTCTTCAAGATCGGCGCCTGCGACTGGTCGCTGGGCAGGACCGGAGATCTACGCTCTCTCGAGGTGGCTCGAGAGGCGGGGCTCGA
>JAFGKN010000551.1 GCA_016928605.1 Planctomycetota bacterium
CACCATCCGGCCGCCTACCAGGAGCTGGGACGGCTGGTGGCCGGCGTCAAGGAGCATCCGCGGGGCGAGTTCGCGGAGACGTACCGCTCGATGTTCATGACGGCCCTCGCCCGGATGGCGACGGTCCGCAAGCACTGCAACGTGCTTCACCACGCGCTCGGCTACTTCAAGAAGCTGGCCGCTCCGGACGAGCGGCAGGAGCTGGTGGAGACCATCGAGGACTTCCGCCGCGAGCTGGTCCCGCTCATCGTCCCCATCACGCTGATCCGCCACCACGTACGCCGCCACGGCGTGGAGTACCTGAGCGGCCAGACGTATCTGGAGCCCCATCCCAGGGAGCTGATGCTCCGCAACCACGTCTAGGCCGGCGAAGCGAGCGCGGCCGGCCGTCGCAGGTAGAACCGCCTGGAGGCCGCTGCGAGCAGATGACGGAAGCCCAGGAACACTCGGATGACTGAAGGGCAGGAGAACTGAGATGACGGAAGCACAGGAAAACCCATCAGCTTCTTCCCCGGACTCTCGCTCCGCCGCCGGAGCCGCAGATCCTCTCGCGGACCCCGCGGTGCTCGAGAGGCCGGTGTTCGGGGCCAACCTCCGCGGCCGGACTCTCCGGGACGAGCTGGGAGGAGATCCCACGCTGCTCGTCTTCCTGCGCCACTTCGGGTGACCGTTCGCGCGCCAGAGCGTTCGGCAGTTGCGCCGAGCCGCCCAGAAGGATCCCGGCTATCCCGCGATTCTCTTCGTGCACCAGGGAGGCATCTCGGACGGCGAGAGATTCTTCGCCGCGTTCTGGCCCGGCGCGCGGGGGATCGCCGACTCCGACTCATCCCTGTACCGGGCGTTCGGCCTCGAGCGAGGGACCGTGCGCCAGGTCTTCGGTCTCCGCGTCTGGCTGCGGGTGCTCCTGGCTCTCCTCCAGGGGCACCTCGGCGGGCGTCCGGTGGGGGATCCTTGGATGATGCCGGGGGCGTTCCTCGTCCGCGACGGGCGAGTCGTCTGGGAGCATCGCGCGCGCCACGTGGGGGACCATCCGGACTTCCGGCGCATCCCGGAGCATCTCGAGCGGGCGGGCGGTGCGCCGTCACCTGCTTGAGCCGGGAACGGGAGGGCCGGCGCGCTGGACACCTGCCGGCGGCAGCATCGCCTACCCACGCTCGCCGCGGATCTTCTCGAGCGCCTCGGCGAGCCGCTTCAAGGCGCGCGGCGAGTAGCCCTCGTCGTGGAAGAAGACCACGCTGCCGCCGGGGTCCAGGAGGAGAGCGCGCGCCGGCAGAGCGTTCTCGCTGCCGAGGAACTCCGCGAGGATCTCGGCGTCGTCGTAGACGGTGACCACCTGCGCCCATTCCTCGGCGGGGATGCCGGAGCGCATCCCCGCGTCGATGCTGCCGGCGAAGAGACCTGGAACGAGGCCCTGGATCGTGGGTACCTCGAGGACGGCGACGTCGAGAGCGGCGTCGAGGACGCCGAGGATCCAGCGGTCGCAGTCGAACTGCGAGTTCATCTTGTAAGCCACCAGGAGCAGCGCGGGCTTGCCTCCGAGGTCGTCGGGCAGCGTGACGGACTGCCCGTCGAGCCGCTGCCCGCGCACGGTGGGCAGCCGCCTGCCGGTCGGATCCTGCCGCGGGTAAGCCCCGCGGCAGCCGGTGAACAGAACTGCGCCCAGCAGCATCAAGGCGCTGCTCTTCGCGATCGAGGATGTGTTCATCGTTTCGTACTTCCCGGTTTTCGTGAGACCGCAGAGGGGCGCTGATCCCGAGGGGCTTCCGATTCCGCCTGCGGCAGGAGCGTCGCCGCGAACTCCACGATGTGCCTGAGCTGATCGCAGTAGGCGGAGTAGCTCATCCGGCGGCGTAGATCCTCCCGGAGCGCCCGGCCGCCGACGGCCACGGCCACGCCGCACTCCCTGGCGGCCTCGTGGACGAGCCCGTACTCGGAGAGAAGCTCTTCCTCATCCTCGATGTGCGACACGCTCAACCAGAAGATGCGCGGCCGCTCGCGGCGGATAGCCTCCGCGATCGTCTCGCCAGGGAGGTTCGTGCCCAGCGAGGTGGCCTTCCACCCCGCCTCCCGCAGGACGAGCTCCACCATGGTCGTCGGCAGGGAGTAGGAGTCCCACGCGAGGGCGGCTCCCAGGGCGGTCGGCGCGTCCTCCGCGGCTGGAGGCAGGATCCTGCCGAGCTCGTGCAGGACTCGGATGCAGATGCCGCAGGCGCGGCGCTCCTGGTAGACGCTCAGAAGGCCGTCGTGCCAGCGCTTCCCCAGCTCTTCGAAGACGGCGGCGATGTAGAGGTCGCAGATGTCGGCGCAGCTCTGGCCGGAGAGGTAGAGATTGAGTGTCAGCCGCCGGAAGCTCTCCGAGTCGCCGTCCTCGAGCGCCGCCAGCATGTGATCGCGGACCTTCGACTGCTGCCGCTGCCCCTGCCCCGTCGCGGGCGGAAGGCCGAGGACCTCCGGCCGCAGGAGCGGGATGTTCTGCTCCCTCAGATATCCCAGAACGGCGCAAACAGGAAGCCGGCGGTGGCCGCCCTCGGTCCGCACGGCGTGGATCTTGCCCTTGTCGACCCAGCGCTTGATCGAGGCCTCGCTGACGCCCAGGGCGAGTCCGAGCTGCTTGGGGGAGACATGATCGATCATGGCGGCACGAGGAGCCGAGGACGAAGGCTCGGGCCGAAGGCGGCCGGCGGCAAGCGACCAGAGACCGGCGGTCATGGTAGTGCGTCTCGTGTCTCAAGTCCATTCCCGGTTGACGTGCAGCGACGCTTGAGCGACGGCGGCGGCTGCTGCGCGCAGGTGCGGCGCTGTCCGGTTCAGCGCTTCTGGACGTTCATAAAGGCGGCTGTCGCGAAGGCCGCGACAGCCGCGCATGGAGGGAGGGCAAAGCACTTGCGTGATGGCCGGACCCATGGCTCAGAAGCGCATCCGGTCCTCGCAGCCCAGCAAGTCCGCCGTCGCATCGATCCCGGGGGCCGGGAAGGGCGGCGCCGGCTGCCGGCCGCCCGCGAAGAGGTGGTTGAGGGAGTAGATGGCGTCGGACAGCATCAGGTGGCCGTCGTCGTCGACATCCGCGGCATCGCTGCAGAACCTCGCGGGCTGGGTGAGGAAGAGATGGAAGAGCACGGCGACGGGGTCGGAGATATCGAGTTCGCCGTCGCGGTTGGCATCGCCGCGCAGGAAGAACCCGTCGACGTCGATGACCGGCAGCGCGGCGAGGCTTCCGTCGCCGGCGAGCCCGATCGCGAAGATGGTGGAGTTGGCGCCGGGCGAGAGGATGACCGACGGCACGCTGAGGGCGACCGTCTCGGTGCCGGCGAGCCTCACCTCGAGGTCGTAGGTGCCGGCATCGAGCGCCAGGTACTCCGTGCCCTGGCGGAACTCCACGCCCGCGAACAGCACGGGACCTCCGGCCGCGGCGATGTCTACGGGCGGGGCGTCGGGCGAGGCATGGATGAAGCGGACCGATGAGCTCTCGCTGGTCACGGTCCGCTCGTCGGCGTAGATCGCCGGCTGGAGATCGCCCGCAGCCAGAGATCCGGTCGCCGCCACCGTGTAGCTCCTGCCGTTCTCGAGGGTGATATCAGCGTCGATCACGACCGGAGAGTCAGCTCCTGCAGGAGTCACCTGGACCCGGTAGGTGCCGGCCGCGAGGCTGAGGTAGCCGCTGACCGCCCCGAACTCCACGCCGCTGAGGGCCACGGCGCCATCGACCCAGATGTCGACGGCGGGAGCATCGGGAGACAGGTGGGCCACGCGCAGGCGGGTGCCGGCCTCCAGCGTGGCGGGCAGGGCGAACAGCACGGAAAGCATCCAGCTCAGGTTCTTCCAGTTCTTCCAGGCTCTCATGGGTCTATCTCCCTTCTCGTGGGTGGGCGGCCAGCCTTGCAGCCAGCCGAGGTTGTGGTCGCGTCATCTCCTGCCGAACACGGGTTTCCTGGGTGGCTCCCTGTGCGCTGGGCGCTCTCGAGAGATCGGGAAGGCCCGCGGAGAAGCCAGCCAGA
>JAFGKN010000552.1 GCA_016928605.1 Planctomycetota bacterium
ATGCCCTCGTTGTCTTCCACGACATCGTTCCCGCTCACCGTGTCGATCCCGATGCGGACCTCGACCTGTGTCCCGATGGCCGGCATCGGCAGCACAGTGCTGTCGCTGTCGACGAACCGGACCTGGATGACGTCATCGACACAGTTCGTCGCCGGGGACTCGCAAAAAGTCTCCTCCACCGGCTGGGCTCCGAGATTCACCGCGAGGGCGAATACCGCACCCACTGATAGCCAACGGTACGCGTTCTTCATGAACCGGACTCCTTTGTAATCTGGTGCTGCTCGCCGGCCTCGGCCGGGCACTCCACGCCCAGCCCAGGCCCTCGTCGCCACGCAACTCATCTCTACTATCTACAAGGGTCCCGCTCCCCGGCATGCACAGGTGCTCCGGCGCGGGACTCGACACTACACTCCGCGGCTTTCGCACAGGCGAGCTCGCTCTCCGCGCCGCGGGAACCGCATCAGCGCTCGCGAAGCTCCGAAGCCGGACGGTCTGTGGTCTGTATCCCAGAACTCCTTGCTCACCCGCAACTGCCGGACCCCTCCTCCTTTCCTCCTCGTCTCAGTTACGGTTGTTGTTTGGATCAATCAGCAATATCGAGGCGCGCGTGACCGCTTCCCGTTTCAGCGGGCAACGGTGACATCCGCCCGCCCTTTCCAAACCGGCTGTACTCGACGTGAAACGTCAGCTGAAGCAAAACCCAACGAGTGGGAACGAGGTTCTCCTGAGCCTCAGGAAGGGCGCTGGAAGTGCTCTCCGCCGTTCTCCGGGCGCGAGCACCGGTCTCTTCCTGTTTCCGAGGATCCTGGCCTCGGCAGAGGCGGATCCGACTCGTTCGGCTGGCTCGGGAACTGAGTAAGAGCAATCGTACCTGTGGCTCCGGAGCGAGTCAACGTCAAAAAAACGGGCCGCCGTTGATTTGTCCTCACCGCCCGCCGGCGATCCGATCCCCTCCAGGGGTTCCTCCGCCCGGGGTCGGCGCTTCGCAGCCGCGGCGCAGGTGCTCCCGCCGCCGCTGCCGAGACGCCACAATCTGTCCACTCCCTGGATACTGACGACGGGGCGCCGCCGGGCCGGAGATGTCGGTGCTTCCGGCCGGCGTCGGGGGCTCAACGACTTGCGGGGGCGCGAGCCTGCGGGAACGCTTCTTGCCACCTCCACCGCAGAAGGCTCGACTTCGACGCCGCTGTCCGGTGGCGGAGGCGCCGACTCTGTCGAGCCGGAGATCCTGCACACGCCGGGACTCTCTCGCCGCCGCCCGGTGAACCGATCGAAAGGAACAGCCCCTACCATGAGCAGCCCTTCCCTTCCTCCGCCTCCGGGCGACGCCCCGCGCGAGCGACTTCCCCGCCTCATCGCCGAGACGACGGCCCAGGTCAAGACCGATCTCCTGTCCCGCAAGGGCATCGACAGCGTGCAGATCCTCAGCGAATCGAAGTTCCTCCACATCGTCAAGAAGCTGGTCGAGCGATCGATCCAGAACCGGTTGCGGGACGGCGCTCGATCGATCGCGGCAGATCTCGCTGACACATGGGGAGCGGAAGGCGCAGCGGACTTCGAGGATGATGTCTTCGTGCTGGACGAGGATCTCAATCTCACGGAGGCGCCCCTCCGCGCGGCCTGCGAGAACGAGACGAGGCCGGTTTCGCCCGCGGCGGCTGGAGGCCTCCGAGACGAGTATCAGCGCAAATGGGACGAGCTGCGCTCGCGGCAGCTCAAGGCGCTCGACTCGATCGAGCTGCGCCTCGAGCGGCTGAGCCACGCGTTCCAGAGCGTCGAGCAGAACCTCTCGCGCCTCGATGCGCCGGCGGAGCAGATCGAGACCATCGACATCTCCTGCGGGGGAGAGAGCGCAGCGAGCTCCGATGCAGCGCACCGCGCCCGCCGCAAGGAGCTGCTCGAGGAGACCCTCCGCAAGAAGCCCTGACGGAGGCAGGTGCCCCCGGCGGACGCCGCGCGCGCGCGAGGCGGCGGTGGTGGGCGCCCGATCCCCAGGATGCGTCCTGGCCCCCCCGCGGCCTGCCTCAGGCCTTCTCCTCCTCGGCCTTCTTCTTCTTCTCCTTGCCCCGCTTCTTCAGGCGCAGCACGCGGACCTTGGGCAGTCCGTACGGGCTTTCGTCGTCGCTCCAGCGCCCCACCCTGCGAAGCTGCTGGATGCGCTCGTAGCGCTTGAGCACATTGCGCGAGCGCACCAGGGCGCCCTTGGCGACGAGGCTGCGATGGATGCTCACGGTTTCGATCTCCTCAGGGTGACTCTCAGGGTTTCACGAGAGGGCGAGTGTATCGCCGGCGCCGGCGGATTCAAGGAAGAAACGAGCGCCGCCCGGAGCGACCGCCTGCCCGGCCGCCGGACAGATCACCCGGGGCGGCGATTCCTCCCGAAGGCCGGCGCCGGCCGCCCGGCCTCGCCGCGCGGGGCCGCTGGCTCGCCGAGACGATCCGTCAGCTCCTCTCGAGGACGCAGTCCCCCACATCGACTCCCAGGTGGCCGGCCATGAACGCGCACTTGACGCGCAGGAGGAAGAAGACGTCCTTCGCCTCTCCGTCGATCTGGGAGCTCTTCCCCTCCAGGGTCTCGTAGGCGGCCTGGCCCTTCGCGATCACCAGGTCGGCGTCCGCGTACTCCTCCCGGAAGGCCTGGGAGCACTCCATCAGGGGGAGCCCGAGGCAGGCCACTCCCGGATCGACGATGCGGGCAACCTCCTCCAGGCCTGCGGCCGCGGCCTCCTTGCGCGTCGCATGGGCCAGGATCGGCGCCTCGCGCACCACCGAGACGACCGCGCCGCGGCTCTTCTTCATCTCGGAGATGAGGAGCCGGTCGAAGAGCAGCTCCGCCGCGCTGGCGTGGACGAAGAGGATCCGGGCCGCCTCGCCGGCGGCGGAGCGGAGGTCCTCGACACTGTCCGCTGGCAGGCTCAACTTCCCCGCCTCCTCGAGCAGGCGCTTCAGCGAGTAGCCCGGACTGGACTCCTCCCGCAGCTCCCAGTCGAAGATGCCCGCCACGAGGGAAAGCCTGACGGCCGCGTCGAACCGGTCCTGCGCCGCGTCGAGGAAGCCCTGGATCAGGTCGGCGTTGGCCGTCGTCTCCTCGATCCAGCGCGCCTTCTCCTCCGCGTAGGGGTCGGCCACTCCGAGGGTCTTGGCCGTCGTGCGCACGCAGCCGTGGAGGACTTCCGCGGGCGAGGCGATCTCGTCGAGCTTGGCGAGGTCCTGCATGACCTCGGCGAGGATCTTGCGGTGGAGCCACTCGTCGGTCGTCACCGAGCTCGCAGTCCGGAGGACGCGCCGCAGGCAGCAGGGGATGCATTCCGGGCAGTTGTTCATCATGCGGGTATTATAGCCGAGTCGAGAGCCGGATCCGCATCACCCCGCGGCTCGCGGCCGGATCTGTTCGGCGCTGCCCCTGCGCCCCACCCGACGTCCACGCCGGAGTCGGTCGCCGTTGGCGGCGGCCGCGGCCGAGGGATTCGAACGGATGCTTGACCTTCTCGGAACGCTCGGGTAAGCTGCCGCCTCAGTGAAGAGAACGCGTTGCGGAGCGCGCCCTCCGCGCTCCGCGGACGTCCGGAGATGGGGTCGGCTCCGCCGCCCCTGCGGTCCTTCCGGCATTCCCGGACGAGGATGACCGGAAAGGGGAACGGGCCGGGATCCGCCCATCCGGGCGCGCATCTGCAGAGGAGTCCCGCCATGGCGCACCGCAAGAACACGGCCGAGGCCTACGAGATCCTCCTGCGCATCGCTCGGAAGCAGGAGGCCGAGCGGCAGCGGGAAGAGGAGCGCCGGCGAGG
>JAFGKN010000553.1 GCA_016928605.1 Planctomycetota bacterium
AAGCGGCAGCGGAAACTTCCCGCGCACCACCGTCTCCACCGTCGCGTGATACTCCACGCTCTGGTCGCCGAAGATCTTCTCCAGGGTCAGGCCCGTGTAGCCGATCCTGCGGTACATCCTCTCGCCCTTGCGGTAGATCGCCATCCAGCGCTCGCGGCGCAGATCATGGCCGAGAAAGGAGACCACCCCCCGCTCGTAGCGGCCCTGCTCGCTGATCTCGATCTGGCGCCGGATGTAGGCCGTGTTCATGGCGATCCAGAACGCGACGATCCCGATGGTAAGGAGGGTTGTCAGGAGCCTCAAAACTCGCTCCGCGCGAGGGCGCGGCCTCCGAGGCGAAGGGCGAAGACACTGACGGACGCCGTGAAGAGAAGGCTGAGCGCGTGCGCTGCGGCGAGCGCCCCAGCCGGGATCCGCGGGCCGAAGATGAGGTAGGGAAGCGCCTCGAGCAACACGATCGCTGCCACCGAGAGGGCGCTCGCGAAGAAGTTGAGAGTGCCGCCCAGACCCGCGGCGATGCGGGCGGGATTGTCCTCGCCGAAGCTGGGGTAGGCGGCGCCGAGGCCCGTCGCCAGGCAGGTGAGGCAGATCGACGCGAGCAGCGTGGCGTAGATCGCGGCGGCGAACATGGCCGGCGAGCTCGCCAGGGCCATGTTGGAGACGGCGATGGTGAGGAGACCCAGAGCCGAGCTGACGGCCAGGCCGAAGAGCGCTTTCTGCCGCAGGAGATGGCTTCTCGGCATCGGCGCCAGGCCCACGATCCAGAAGGCCTTTCCCTCCAGGCTCAGCAGGGGGAAGATGAACCGGGCGCTGAATGCGGAGAGGATCATGGAGACCGCTCCCAGGTTCGCGAAGTGAACGACGAGCTTGAGCGTTCCGGAGGTGAAGACGAGCGGCAGGCGGAAGAGGCTCAGCGAGTAGATCACCATCAGGAGCAGGAAGAGGATCGACTGGCTGAGCTGGGCAGGATTGCGCACGAAGATCAGCAGGTCCTTGGCCACGAGGGCGGAGAGAGGGCTGCGGCCGAACAGCGAGCCCCGCGGGCGAGGCTGCTTGGATCTCGTGCCGAAGCTCCTCGACATCCCGCGCCCGGTGAGCCATTCCCTGCCGAAGCGGTGGCGGCCATACACCGAGAGAACCGGCCAGAAAATCACCGTGTTGGCGAGGAGGAGGGCTCCGTAGAACATGGCATCGCCGTGGTTCCCGCTGCTGGCCGAGAGGACGGCGGTGCTCGCCCAGAAGCTGGGAGAGAAGGGCGACTGCATCGCCCGCAGCCCCGACATGAAGCGGTCGAGGACGAGCAGGTTGTTGTCGCCGTCCATCGCCCAGTACTCGAAGGAGCGGAAGAAGACCCATGCCAGAGCGGCGAGGACGAGGAGCGCTCCGAGGACCAGCATCCGCAGGGTGAGCCGCTTGAAAAGTGGAGTCAGCAGGAGCGTGAGTCCGATCCCGAGCAGGCCGGCGAAGACGAGGAAGGTGGCGAGGATCAGGGCCATCTCCAGGTAGTAGAGGGGGGGCGACTGGCGCACGACGCCGAAGGAGACCAGAACGGGAAGCCCGAGAAAGAGGCTGGCCCATGTGCTGATCGAGACCGCCTCGACGGTCTTGGAGAAGAGCACCGTCCGCGGCGGGACGGGGTGCTGGAAGAAGAACTCGGTCTCGTTGGCGATGAAGAACGCCACGTAGGAGATGAGGATGGTGGAGAGGGTCACCAGGATCATCAGCGAGAAGAAGAGGAGCGAGATGAGCTTGGCCGTGAGATCGCCGCCGATGTAGAAGCCGCCGATGAAGCGAAAGCTGACGAAGCTGATCCAGAGGCCGAGGAGCACGATGTTCGTGAGCCCGAAGATGACGACGAAGAGCTTGGCGACGGAGTCCTTCTGCAGGCTGAAGATGTGATTGCGGAGGCGGCTGAGCCGCATGGCCAGCAGGGCGCGCCCGGGCGTCATGGGGCATCTCCTCCAGCGCGGGTATGCGGTGCAGGTGCGCTCATCGCAGTTCTTCCGGTAACGTGCCTCGCTCCTCCATCTCCGCCATCAAGTATGCCATCAGGTCGCGCGGGTGCCCGCCGGCTCTCTCCTGAAGACGCTCGAGATCGGGCCGGAGGTCCTGGTAGGTCTCCGCAGCCAGGACCCCGGCGTTCGTCGCGGGGGACGAGAAGTGGAAGCCGTGCAGGATCCCGCGCGCCCTCCGCGCGGTGGCCAGCATCTCCGCCTTCCTGGCTCGCACCGTCGCGCCGGGTGGGGGATTGCTGTAGAGGGCTTCCAGATCCCGGCGCAGGCGGCGCATAACGAGATCATCCTGATCCGCCAGCATCTGCTCCTGCAGGTAGTCCTCGCGGATCTCGGGAGGGATCTCTTCCTTGTACCGCTCGAGAAAGAGAAGCGTCCCCTCCCTCGCCACGTGCGTGGCGAGGCTCTCGTTGAACGTCGTGCGGTCCGCCACGTAGAGAGTCCGATGCACGGTCTCGTGGATGAGGAGCTCCGCGAGGTCGGGGATCTCCAGGTCGAGCATGGTGGAGAGAACCGGGTCGCGGAACCAGCCCAGCGTGCTGAACGCGCGCACCTGGAAGACCTCGACGTCCCAGTCCTGCCTCCGGAGTCTCTCGGCCTCTTCCGAGGCATCCTGCTCGGAGAAGAAGCCCTTGTAGCTCACGCAGCCGACGAAGGGGAAGCACCACTCGTAGGCGACGAGGGCCTCGGGATGGGCGGCGATCACGATGTACGACACCGGCCTGCCCTCGACGTCGAGGAACGTCTGGTAGGAGTCTCCCGGCGTGAGAGCCAGCTCCTCGCGCGAGAACTCGAGGATGCGCTTCACCCAGGGCAGCCTGTCCCTCTGCTCGGGCGCCAGCCGCTCGCCGACCTCCGGGGCCGCCAGGTCGATCTGCCGCCGCGACAGCCGCCACTGCTCGATCGCCTGGCGCAGGACGTAGCCGCCCTGGCATCCCGGGGCCGCCAGCGCGGCGAGGAGTAGCAGCGGCATGACCACCCGGTGCAGGGGGCGGCGCGGTCGACCGGCGCTCGCGAGGCAGCTGCTGACTTGCGAGAAGCCAGCGCGCTGCCCCCTGGCGCTTCCCGGCGAGAAACCAGAGCTGCCCCCGGCGGCGCGCTGCGCGAGACCCGTCGGCAGGACCGCGGGACCGTCTCTCTCCTTCGTCACACTCACGTTCAGCGCCGCTCTTCAGCTCGGCGAGGGGCCGGTCATCGACTCCGGA
>JAFGKN010000079.1 GCA_016928605.1 Planctomycetota bacterium
ATCCGGGAAGCGCCGGGCGATGGACTCCTCGGCCGACGCGAGGCGGCGCAGGTCGGCGAGCACCTTCACGAGCCTCTCACCGGTCCAGGACGGCACATCCGGCAGCGCGGCAGCCACCTCGTCGGCGCCCTCGAGGCGGGCAGCGCGGCCGATGGCCTCGAAGGGCGTGATGCCGAGGGGATCGAGGGGCGTCGAGAGATCCTTCACATGTCCGTTGAGCTTCTCGCGCAGCTCTCGCAGGCGGATCAGATCCTCGCTCTCGGCCGACTCCGCCGAGCGCTCCAGCGCGAGCGTCCTCCCCAGCTCCTCGGCCACCTCGCGCTTGCTCGTGTGGCGGCTGTGCAGCTCGAGGCAGAAGTCCGCGAGGCCCGCTCGGCAGAGCCGGCCGTAGACGACCTCCAGCGCGGCCATCTTCTCGCTGACGAAGAGGACCCGCTTCCCCGCGGCGAGGCACTCGGCGATGAGGTTGGCGATCGTCTGCGACTTGCCGGTCCCCGGCGGTCCTTCCAGGACGAGGCTGGCGCCGCGGGCGACGCGGAGCATGACCTGCTGCTGGGAAGAGTCAGCGTCGAGGATCTGGAAGGTGGACTCCGGATCGAGGATGCGGTCCAGCTCTCCTTCCTCCACCTCGGGGACATCGCTCGGCGATGCGACCGCGCCGGGGTCCCCGCAGATGGCGCGGATCACCGGCTTCTCGGCGAACATCTCCGCGAAGGCCTCGAGATCCTTGTACATGATGAACTTCGTGAAGGAGAAGAGCGCGAGGTCGATGTCGTTCAGGACGCACCAGCCGGGCTGCCCGCGCGTCGCGTCCCTCAGGCGGGAGAAGACCGCCTGGATGTCCCACTCCGCGGCGTCGTCGGGCAGCTCCTCCGGGCGCAGTCCGAGCTCGCGCTCGAGCATCATCGCGAGAGCCGGATTGAAGATGGGATCTTCCTCCGTCGGATGGAGGTGGAACGGCTGGCGAGGGGACCGTCGCCGTAGCTCGACCGGCGCGAGCAGGATCGGCGCGAGCAGCGGGCGGCCCGGATCCTGTGGATCGTGCCAGCGCAGAGCGCCGAGGGAGAGGAAGAGCGAGTTGAACCCCTGCTCCTCGAGGCTGCTCGCCGCCTGGTGGTGGATCCTGAGCAGGTTGCGGTCGAGCCGTTGTGCGTCGAGATCCGTCTGGAGGAACCGGTCCTGGTGGCGGGCGGCGACCTGCTCGGGCCGGTACGGCTGGAACTCGCGCGTGAACGCCGGCTCTTCCGGCTCCGCGGCGGCGGGAGGCTCGGCGGCATCGGAGGAGGAAGGCCCCTCCTGAGATGCCGCGTGAGATGCCGCCTGAGATGCCTCGCCGCCGGCCGCGGGCGCGTGCGGCGGCGAGGGCGACGGCTGCGCTGGGGCGAGCGCGGCAGGGGCCGTGGACGCCGGCCCGGCCTGCGGCGGCTGCTGCATCTCGGGACTCTCCGGCGGCGCGGGCTGAGCGGATGCGTCCTCGGCCGGAGGCCGCGCCTCCTCGCGGCCTGCGGAGGACTCGGGCGATGCGGGCTCGGCCGGCGCCGCAGCGTCCTTTCCGGAACCCTCGGGTGATGCGGGCCGAGCGGATGCGTCCTCGGCCGGAGGCTGCGCCTCCTCGGGGCCTGCGGAGGACCCGGGCGATGCGGGCTCGGCCGGCGCTGCAGCGTCCTTTCCGGAACCCTCGGGTGATGCGGGCCGAGCGGATGCATCCTCGGCCGGAGGCTGCGCGCCCTCGGGACCTGGGGAAGCGCGGCCGCCGGACACCGCGGGCTGGTCCGGGGATTCCGGGGCCGCCGGCAGGAAGCTGAGCGGCCGGCGCTCGACGGCGAGCAGCCGGAAGATCTCCGCGGGCAGCTCATCCACCATGTGTACGGTGCTGGCGCGATACGGCCGATAGTTGAGCAGGCGATTTCCCTTGGAGAGGTTGAGCAGCTTGTCCTGGTGCCTCTTGATGCGCTGGCGAACGGCGTCGGTCATGAGGAGAGCCGTAAGAATGAAGTTGGAAGCTTGCCGATGAACGAGAGCAGGAGCCCTTCCGGAGAGTCGAGCGCGGCGCTGGCCGGCCGAAGCGCCAGCGGATCCGCGCCGCAGATCGCCCGCCGGCTCACCCCGCGGACTCCGGAAGCCGGAGCGGCCTTCTCGAGAGGCTCCGACCGCCGCACGGAGTGTATCAGAAAGGAGCGCCGCTTTCCGCGTCGCATCCCGCTCCGGCTGGAGCGATCCTTCGCACTTGCCTGCCCCTCGGCCCGCATCTCCGCCTGCATCCTCGCGGCGGCGGCGTGCGCCCTGGCGCCGAGCTGCTCCGAGGACGAGATCTTCGGCGACGGGGTGGGAGCCGAAGCCGCGGTCACCACGCCCTCGGGGATCCAGTGGGGCAAGGTGGACATCGTGTACACGCTCAAGCACGCCACCATGACCGCCACCAGCGTCCAGGCCTCCTACAGCACGAACGGAGGCGTGAGCTTCCTGTCCGCCACCGAGGCAGAGGGCGGGGAGGGCACCGAGGATCTGAGCGTCAGCCCCGACGGCGAGAGGCACACCTTCGTCTGGGACTCGGGAGTGGACATCGACCAGGGGCGGTTCGAGGATCTCCTCTTCCGCCTCACGCCGGCCTCGGGGAAGAGCGCGACGAGCGGCGCCTTCCGCCTGCACAACACCGTCTACCTGGCGGCTGCGCACGACGATGCGGCGGGAGTCGTGAGCCTCTTCGATCTCGACGTGACCGACGGCGACCTGCGCTCGCGGGGATCGTTCGCGACGGGGGGCCAGTCGCCGTGGGATGTCCTCTTCCAGGGCGGCGTCTATTACATCGCACACAGCGGCTCGAACGACGTCGCGGCCCTGGGCCTCGACGAGGAGACGCGCCTCCTCTCTCCCGTCGATGGATCTCCCTTCGCCTCGGGCGGCGTGGGGACGCGCTACCTCGCGGCCACGGGCGGCTTCCTCTTCGCGGCGAACACCAGCGGCGAGACGATCTCGATCTTCGACATCGATCCGGCGACGGGCGCCCTCGCGCTGAACGCGAGCTCTGGCGTTCAGGCAGTGGGCTGCCGCTCGATGGCGGCGCGGAGCGACTTCCTCTACGTGGCGAGCGAGACGGCGGCGCAGATCTTCATCTTCGACATCGAGGCCGGAGGCGAGCTTCTGCCCAACATCTACTCGCCCATCGCGAGCGGCGGGCTCGAGAGCCCGCGGGCCATGATCACGACCCCATCACGGCTCTACGCCGCCAACTTCCAGACGCCCTCGATCTGCGGATTCTCGTTCCTCG
>JAFGKN010000554.1 GCA_016928605.1 Planctomycetota bacterium
CTAGCACCATACCGGCCGACTACCTCGAGAAGGTGATTCGCGAGCTCGCGGACTGCCCCTTCCTGACGCCAGCCTCCTCTGGCGCGGTGGCCGCACCACCGGCGTCGGCATCGCCTTCACCGGCGGAGAGCGGCGCAGAAGTCTCGCCGCCTCGCTCCGCATCGACTCGTCCTGGCCGTGCGAGCCCGCGCATCACGTTCACGCTGCCGGCCGAGCTGCATTCGCGGGCGAAGGGCGCCGTTGCGCACCTCTCGGAGAAGCCCGGACGCTGGAGTCTTTCCGAACTCGTCCGCAGAGGGCTCGCGCGCGAGGTGAAGCGCCTGGAGAAGCAGCACAACGGCGGAGAGCCCTTCCCTGCCCCCGCGGACGCGTGACCCGAGGAAACGATTGGATTCACATCGCCTCGTCAGACCTTCTCATCCTGTCTGGCTGAGGCCGAGGGCTGCCTTGCGTGCGAGACAGCAGAGTTGTCTACGGCCGCCGTCAAGGCGTCTCACCGCGAGTACTTGGCCTTGAACTTCTCGATCGCCGCCTGGCGCGATCGCTTGAGGTCGGCGACCGGCGCGGGGTAGTCGATCCGGCGGAGGGCCTCCGGCGCGCGCTCCGCCGGCAGGTGGATCGTGCGGTCGTCGAGCGATCCGAGCTCCGGCACGAACCTCCGGATGAAGTCTCCGCTCGGGTCGAACCTCTCGCTCTGGCTCACGGGGTTGAAGATCCGGAAGTAGGGCGCGGCATCGGTGCCCGTGGACGCCGACCACTGCCAGCCGCCGTTGTTGCTCGCGAAGTCGCCGTCGACCAGGCTGCGGAGGAAGTGCTTCTCGCCGAGGCGCCAGTCGAGGAAGAGGTTCTTCGAGAGGAACATCGCCGTGACCATCCGCAGGCGGTTGTGCATCCAGCCCGTCTCGGCGAGTTGGCGCATGCCGGCATCGACGATCGGAACGCCGGTCTTCCCCTGCTTCCAGCGCCCGAGGTCTTCCTCGCTCTCGCGCCAGCGGATCTTCCGCGCGCGGTGGTCGAAGGGCTGATCCATGCAGACCCGAGGGAAGCCGACGAGGACGTGGCGGTAGAACTCGCGCCAGATGAGCTCCGAGATCCAGGTGACGGCTCCCGGCGATCCGGAGCCGATCCGGCCGCGGTTCGCCTCGATCGCTGCGCGGAGGCACTGGCGCGGAGAGAGAACGCCCAGCGCGAGGTACGGAGAAAGGGTGCTCGTGCCGTTCTCCGCGGGGATGTCGCGCAGCTCCCGGTAGGAGCCGAGGCGGCCCTCGATGAAGCTGCGCAGCCTAGAGTGCGCGTGCTGCTCGCCGCTCTTCCAGATGTCCGGCCGCCGCAGTCCCTCGAAGCCGGGGACTGAGGATGGCACGCGGCCGGGCCGCGCGCGGACGGGCTCGAGTGCTGCGGGCTTGCGGAGGCAGGTGATGCCGCCGCGCTCCTCCACGGCCGCGATCCATCGCCTCCTGAAGGGGGTGAAGACCGTGTAGAACTTCCCCTGCGAGGTGCGCAGGCTGTCCGGCGGCAGCGCGAGCTGATCGTGGAATGCGTGGAACGACCTGCCCGCGCGCTCGAAGAGCCGGGCGACAGCCTCGTCGCGGCGGCGCTCGTCGACCTCGTACTCGCGGTTGAGCCAGATGCCGCCACAGCGGTGCTTCTCGGCGATCTCGAGGAGCTTCTCCGGCAGGCCGGCGAAGCGCGGCGCCTCGAGGATGAGAAGCGGTATGTTCATCTCCTCGAGGGCTCTCGAGAGGTCCGCGAGGTTGCGGAGGAGGAAGTCGACCTTGATCGGGCTCCAGCCGTGCTCCTGCCACTGGCGGGGGCAGATCGCGAAGACCGCCGCCGCTCCCTCGTCCGCCGCGCGGCAGGCCTCCGACAGAGCCGTGTTGTCGCGCACCCGAAGATCGCTCCGGAACCAGATGAGAGGTCTCATGGCCTCGCTCTTCGATTCACATCACAGCCATCAGGCGCCGCCTCCGCGTCCCCCGACGACCTCACCATCGCCAGTGCGCTCCCATCGGATTGCGCCAGACGAGGCAGAAAGGCGATGCGGCCGGGCGGAGGCCTGCGGCCGGCGGATCTTTCTCCGTCGAGTACTCCCGCCTCGAGCCATCCGCGCTCGCGTACGCGAAGAGGGGAACGCAGGTGGCGGGCGGAGATTTCGCGTCCGGCGGAAGCGCGTAGAAGAGAGGCCGCGCGGCGCCGGAGCCGCCGGCGTCGTCAGCTTTGCCTGGATCGCCCGGATCGCCGATCTCGAGCGCGGTGCTTCCTCCGGCGGTCTTCACGGCCCGGACCGCCAGGGCGCCGGGCCGCGGCCGATCGAGCGCGAAGAAGGCGACCTCCGCCCCAGCGCGCTGCGCCTCCGGCGGCAGGCCCGTCGCGAGAACGGATGCGGACCGGCCGGAGTCGCGTCCGGGGATCCTGTAGACCGGCACCGGCAGCACGAGCCGCGGATCGTCGAGATCGAGCTTGTACATCACCTGGTTGTAGTCGTAGCGAGGCGTCCGCTCGGAATTGCCGGAAAAGCTGTGGGTGTACGTGCCCTCGAAGAAGATGATGCGCCCGCCGCTCTTGGCGAGCATCGGATGCTGCTTCGGATTGTAGAAGGAGTACTTCTCGTGGGTGACGACCTTGCGCGCGTAAACCCAGGGCCCGAGCGGCGTGTCCGCCTCCGCGAACCACGTCTCGCCCAGAAACGAGGTGCCGTGCTGCTCGCAGGTGATCATCACCCAGCGCCTGCGGTGGGCGTTCCAGTAGACCGAGCCGGCGTGGGCGAGGACCATCTTCCCCGTGTCGGCATCCCGGAGGTGGAGCAGCGCCTCCTCGCGCTTCATCCGGCCGTCGCGGATCATCTTCTCCTGCTCCGTCTGGCCGAGGACCGGCGTCCCCCGCTTCCAGGAGTAGCGCAGCGTTCCATCCGCCGGTCGATCGAGCTCGCCGTCCGCGGGCCGCGTTCCCTCCTTCAGGCACGTGAACGCCTCGCAGGACGAGATCCGGAGGTAGTCCTCCGCCGTCGCGCGCACGCGCGTCAGAGGAAAAGGCGCGGCGAAGCAGAAGTACTCGACGCCGTCCTCTTCTGTCTCGAGCGCGTGCCCCGACGGATAGACGGGCGCATCGAGGGGAAACGCCAGCACCTTTTCGAACTGCTGCTTCTCGTCGTCGAGCCGGATCAGCCCCCGCTCGTAGGCTTCCAGGGGCGGCTTGATCTTGGCGTACGCAGCGTACATCCGCTCGCGGCCCTCATCGTCCCGCGCCACGACGAAGGCATCGGCCCAGGTCGGACCGTCGCCGGGCACGGGAGCCATGGGCCGGGAGAAGCCGGCTTCGTCGACGAAGTACTCGAGGTTCACGCCGATCTCGGGATCGAGCCCTCCGTGCTCGGGGAGCTGGCTCGTCGCGCCGGACATGTGGAAATTCCCGAGAGGATAGGCAGGCCTGGCCGTGTCCCCCCAGAACCAGTAGATCCGGTCGCGGTGGACGATGGCGAAGACGCTGTCCTGGCCGAGGACGAGGCCGCTGAGGACCGGCCTCTGCGTGGGCGCCGGACGGCCTAGCAGCGCGCTGTCGCGGTAGATCCCGCCGCCAGTCACGCGGTAGAGGCGCTCGGCGATGTTGATCCGCCGGATCTCGAGCCTCGCCCTTCCGCCCGGCGTGACGTCGAGGGCCTTGCCTCGCATGCCGAACCCGTCCGCGGGAAACTCGTAGCCGTGGCTCCTGATGAAGAAGAAGACTCTCGTGTTCATCAGCCCCGGCTCGTGGAACGCCACGACTCCCGCCGAGTCGGTCAGGTAGCGGACGGCGTGGACCGTCTCGAGCTCGACGAGCGGAACGCCGCGCCCGCTCTGCGAGTCGACAACCTCGATGGCGAAGTGGTCGCCGCCGCCCGCGAGCGCCGCGGCCGTCAGGAGGAGGGTGGCTCCCGTCATGGCGAGGGGTATCATCGAAGGGCTCCTTATCCTCATCTAATCTCATCGCATCTCAGCCGAGGACGGCGGGCCCGCCGACGCGATGCGGCCGGCCGTCCCGAGGCGTCGAGCAGGCGTTCAGGCTACTCCGCCTCCGGAGCGGGGACAAGCTCGCCCTGCCCGAGGGCAG
>JAFGKN010000555.1 GCA_016928605.1 Planctomycetota bacterium
AAGGCTCCGAGCGAGACCTTCGGCTCGAAGATGGAGCCGTCGAGGAAGTCGCCTCCGTAGCCCAGCGGATGCTGTCCGATGCCGATGCCGCGCACGAGGCTGTCGCCGAAGTTGCTCTTGAGGACGCCTGCGACGACGCTCGTGGGAGCCAGCGAGTCGAAGTAGGTCGTCACGGTGCCGGTGACCGTTCCGTCGCCGTTCTGCGGAGCTCCGCCGGTATCGAAGACCACGGCGGCGTAGTGCCACTCGCCCGTCACCGCCGTGCCGATGGGGTAGTCCCGGCGCGGCTGGTCGAACTGCATGGTGACCACGCCCCCGCGGATCGTCATCTTCTCGGTGCCGGCGTAGTCGATGATGGAGTTGACGTTGCCTCCGCCGTTGTACTTGACCCATGCCTCCATCGTGAAGCCGCCGGCCTGAGCCACGACGGTGTTCGAGAGGAGGAGGGTGTTCCCGATCACGGCGCCCGAGGGAGGCTCGCCTCCCAGGTTGGGCGCGGCGAGGCTCGTGTCGAGCGACGAGTCGCCGGCCCCGGCGGGCACTCCCTTCGTGGGGATGTCGCCCGGCACGAGCACGGCTCCGGGACCGGCCACCGCGTCATTGCCCATGGGCCCCAGGTCCTCGATGTCCGGCAGGATGGTCTCCCCGTCGACGAAGCTGAACTTGAAGAGAGTCCCCGGCTCCAGGGTCGGAACCGTGTAGCGCAGGAGATCGGTCCCGACGACGCCGAGGCGCACTCGCGGCTCGTAGACGAGCCCGTCAAACGCGTCGCCGCCCAGGGGATTCTGCCCGATTCCGATTCCGGCATTCCGCCCATCCCCCGTCGTGTCCTTGAGGGCGGCGAAGAAGCCTGCAGGCAGGATGGTCTGGTCGAAGAAGACCTTCACCGCGCCTTCGATGCCTCCGCCCGGAATCCGCGGCCTCCCCCCCGAGCTGAAGATGACCGCCACGTAGTGCCACTCGCCGGGAATCGCGATTCCGAGGGGTATGAAAGCGCCGCTCATTTCCAGCTCGACCTGGCCCGCCATGGGATTCCCCGTGTCGATGATGATCCTGTCCGTGCCGGCGTAGTCGATGATGGAGTTCACGCCGCCTCCGCCGTTCCACTGGAACCAGACCTCCATCAGGAACCCGCCCGCCGATTCGATTGCATCGTTCGACAGGAGGCCAGTGCCGCTCGTGACGGCGCCAGCGCCGCCGCTCGTGTTCAGCGAGCGGTTGCCGCCGTCATCCGGCGCGGAGTCCGGCGTGTCGCTGGAGAGAGCCGCCGCGCCGCCGGCCGTCGCCCCGTTGCCCGCGCCGCTGGCATCGGGGATGTTCGGAAGCACCGTGGTGCTCGCGAAGCTGTAGCGGAAGACCTCGCCGGTCCCGGTGGGCGGCTCGGCTTCCTGGAGCAACAGGTCGTCAAGGGCAACCGGCCCAAGGCTCACCCGCGGCTCGTAGACAAGGCCGTCGAAGAAATCGGACGCGAAGCCCATGGGATGCGTGCCGACGCCGATCCCGCGGCCGAGGCTGTCTCCGAAAGTGCTCTTGGTGGCCTTGACGATGTTCGTCGGAACGATCCCGTCCAGGTAGACGCGCAGCGTGCCGTCGATCGTTCCGTCGTCGTTCTGCGCGGCTCCTTCGGTGTCGAAGATCGCGGCCACGTAGTGCCACTCGAGAGGACTCACGAAGCCTACCGGAGTGAAGACTGCGTTGTTGAGCTGCATCTCGACAAGGCCGTTTCCCCGGTTGGTGTTGATCGTGAGCTTCTCGGTGCCGGCGTAGTCGATGATCGAGTTGACCCGCATCTCGGCGGCGGAGGCGTACCACAGGAACCAGCACTCCATGGTGAAGCCGCCGGCGGCGGCGACCGATGCGTTGTCGAGCAGCAGGGTGTTGTTGGTCACGACGCCGCTGGGAACGGTGGAGTCGGTGACGCCCGCCGAGCTGTCGAGGGAGCTGTCGCCGGCGTCATCCGGAACTCCCTCGAGCGGTGTCTCGTCGGAGAGGACGGCCGCATCCCCCGCCGTCGCGTCGTTCATCGCGGGGCCCCGGTCCACGATCACGGGAAGGCCGTCTGCGGAGTCGAAGCTGTAGTGGAACACGGTTTCGGCCGCAGGGCTCCAGCCGGCGGCGCACAGGACCAGCAGCACCGCCCCGATGCCGAGACGACTCAGGTCGATCGTCCTCATCTCCATCTCCTCGAAAACATCTCCGCGTCAGACCCTTCAAGACCGGCCGGCTGGCGAACCCGCCCGGCCGGCGACACCTCGCCGGACCCCGATCAACAACCTTCTCGTCTCCCGCGAACGTCCAGCTCGGCCGCGCGGGACGAGGAGCGCTCTCTCCCCGGCCGCCGACCCTCTCGGCTCCCGCGGCGCTGGCCGAATCCCCGGATGATACCCCTCGGAGCCTCTCGGACCAAACCCCTTCCTGGGTTCTCGGCAGCCCTCAGGCCAACTCCAGGGGCATGGCGCGGCCTGATGGAGGCCTGACCGGAGGGCATCCGGCGGCTCGAATATCCGCCTACCGCGGCTCGCGGGCGAGGTCTGCTTTCAAGGCACCGCAGACGAGCGGACCGGAGAGGAGGACGTCCGGCATCGCGCAGGCTCCCCCCGCTGGGCGAGCGGGCCGCGGCCGGCGGAGCTTCAGGGCGATCTCGTCGCAGAGACCGTCCCCCGGCTGGGTCTCGCCGCCGTCCTCGCGGGCGGCTCTGCCGGTTGAAGAACAGCCAGCCCGTCTCCTCGGCTCGAACCCGAGTCGAGAGGCGAGGAATCCGCCCTCAGGACTCCAGCGCCTCGATCGTCCGAGCCACCCGATCGAGGTGCTCGAGAAACTCCTCGCGCTTCTCCGGGGGAATCGCGGAGAGCGCCGCGTCCTGAAGCGCGCGTGCGTGCGCACGCGCCCTCGCGAGGAGCTCGCAGCCCGTCTCGGTGATGCGGATGCAGTTCGCGCGCCGATCCTCGGGATGCGGCGAGCGACGCACCAGCCCGGCCGCTTCCATCCGCTTCAGGATGGAGGTGATCGTGTTGGGATCGCTGCTCATCAGGCGGCCCAGCTCGCGCTGCGTCATCCCCGCGGGATCGTGCTCCGCGAGCCAGCGGAGAGTCGTGAACTGATCCGGCGTCAAGCCGACGGGCGCGATCCGCCGCCGGAACTGCTGGTTGAGTCCGAACCAGCAGCGGCGCAGAAGCGGCGGAAAGCGATGGTGCTCCGGGTCATCCGCGGCTGCGGCGGTCCTGTCGGGGTTCTGAAGAGAGATCTGCATCGGTGTGAGACCTTCTCGGCTTGGAACCTTTTTCCGGGGGGAGGCGTTTACCGGCTTGAAAATACTACGCATTAGTAATATTTACAAGGACCACTTTCTCACGCGCGCTCGATCGCACCTGCGAGGGACCTCCAACCTCAACCTGGGACCTTCCGAATGCGGAGCGGTCCCCATCGACCTGGGAAGTCGCAAGTATTTTTTATGTATAAGTTTGTGCCCATCGCACCGATCGCCCGGCGGCAGGCCGGCACCCTCTCGTCGCCGGCGGCCTCCGGCCGGAGCCTCCGCTTCCGAGCCCTGCCCCTCCTCCCCCTCCTGGCGCTCGTCGGGCTCTCCGGCGGCTCCCTGCGGGCCGCCGAGCCCGCCTGGGCTCACTGGCGCGGGCCGCACCAGGACGGAACCTCTCGGGAGACCGGCCTCGTCGAGAGGATCGAGCTCGTCGCGTCGGGCCCGTCGAGCCCAGGCTGGGTCCTCGACCTGCCCGGCCGCGGGACTCCGGTCTTCGCGCCCGGACGCATGTACGCCTGGGGCTACGAGGGCTCCGGAGCGGACCTCCAGGAAGTCCTCGTCTGCCTCGATCCGGAGAGCGGCGAGAAGCTCTGGCAGAGACGCTTCAGCGACTTCATCAGCGACAACATCTACACGCGCTACAGCATCGGATCGCCAGCGGTCGATCCCGAGACCGGCAATGTCTACCTGCTGACCACGCCCGGTCTCCTCGTCTGCCTGAGCCCGGAGGGCAAGCTCACCTGGCAGCACTCGATGATGGAGGCCCACGGCCGGCTCACCTTCCCGAACGGGCGCACCGGCTGTCCTGTGGTCGAGGAGGACCTGGTCATCGCCCGCGGCATCACCGCCAACTGGGGAGCCCAGGGCCCGGCGCGCGATCGGTTCTATGCCTTCGACAAGCTCACCGGCGAGCTCGTCTGGTCCTCGACCCCTGGTGTGGCTCCGAAGGACAGCTCCTTCTCCACGCCCGTCTTCGAGTGGCGAGGCGGGAAGCGGGTCTTCTACGCCGGAACCGGCTGCGGAAACGTCGTGTGCGTGAATGCGAGGACCGGCGAGCCACTCTGGCGGTACCAGATGTGCCTCGGCGGCGTCAACTCGACCGTCGCTCTCCACGGCGACCGCCTGATCGCGATCCACGGCAAGGAGAACATCGATTCCTCCGAGATCGGCCGCATGATAGCCCTCCGGCTCGGCGCGGAGGCGGCCGATGGAGAGGCGGGCCCGAAGGTGCTCGACCGCTCCTACGAGCTGTGGCGCAACAAGCTCGGCATCTTCACCAGCTCCCCCGTGATCGCCGGCGGCCGCATCTACCAGGTGACGCACACCGGCGAGCTTCATTGCGCCGAAGTGGAGACCGGAAAGGTCCTCTGGTCCGAGAATCTGAGCACAAGCCAGCTCCACGCGTCTCCCGCGTACGCGGACGGCAAGCTGTACGTGCCGATGCAGGACGGATTCTTCTACGTGATCCGGCCGGGAGACGAGGGCGCCGAGATCCTGAGCAAGGTCCGGCTCGCGGGCAGCTGTCTGGGATCTCCGAGCTTCCATCAGGGCAAGGTCTACGTCCACACGACCGAGAAGCTCTACGCGTTTGCCGCGGACAAGGGCGCGGCGCAGGGATCGCGAAGCCCGGCGACCGATGCCGCGCGAAGCCCGGCGACCGATGCCGCGCGAAGCCCGGCGACCGATGCCGCGCGAAGCCCGGCGACCGGAGCGTCGGCTCCTCCGGCGGCGCGCGGACCGGCCGTGGCGCTGCAGATCGTGCCCGCAGAGGTCCTGCTGCGGCCGGGCGGGGAGGTCAGCTTCCGGATCCACGCGATCGATGCGGACGGACGCCGCGTCCGCGAGATCGAGAGCGCCGAGTGGCAGAAGTTCGTGCCGCCCACCGCCATGGTGAAGGCGGCGATGGACGCGGAGATCATCGACGGCAACACGCTCCGCGCATCCAGGGATGCCGGCCTCTCGGCGGGCACATTCGTAGCCGCCGCGGAGGGGCTGAAGGGCTTCATCCGCGGCCGCGTGCTTCCCGATCTCCCCTTCTCCGAGGGCTTCGACTCCTTCGAGCTCACGGAGGAACATCGGGCGGACGGAGTGAAGTTCGCGTACCCGCCCCTCGCCTGGATCGGCGCTCGCTTCAAGTGGGAGGTCCGCGAGCTGGGCGGCGAGAAGGTGCTCGCGAAGACCCTCGACAACGAGCTCTTCATGAGAGCGCAGACCTTCATCGGATCTCCCGATGAGAAGGGCTACACGATCCAGGCTGACGTGATGACGGACGGCAACCGCCGCAACAAGGGCACGGTCGGCGTCATCAACCAGCGCTACATCATCGCCCTGGTGGGCAACTGGCAACAGCTCGAGGTGAGCTCCAACCACGAGCGCATCAAGGAGGCTGTGCCGTTCGCCTGGAGCCCCCGGGAGTGGTACACGATCAAGGCCCGCGTCGACGTCAGCGGGGACGGTTCGGGCGTTGTGCGCGGCAAGGCATGGAAGCGCGCCGACGCCGAGCCCGACGGGTGGCTGATCGAGGTACATCACCGCGACGCGCACCGCAGCGGAGCGCCCGGAATCTTCGGATTCTCGCCGCAGAGCCAGGCGCGGGTCTACGCCGACAATATCCGGGTAACCGCCGCCGACTGAAGGGCGAACGGAGGCGGACCACCGCCTGCGGCCGGGAGGACGAGGCCCGGCTCCGATTCCTGAAAGCAAGCCGAGAAAGCGAGAAGCACCGCGAGGTCCCACGAGATGAAACCTGTTCCAGCCGCGCTGATCCTGACGACCACGCTGATCGCCGCCTCCATCGGCCCGGATGCCCCCGCCGGCGGCGGAGACTGGCCGCTCTGGGGTCGGACCCGCGAGCGCAACATGACGTCGGCGGCGACCGGCATACCCTCCGACTTCCAGCCAGGCAGGCTCGGGGAGGACTCCGACGACATCGACATGTCGACCACCCGCGGCGTGAAGTGGGTGGCGAAGCTCGGCTCGCAGAGCTACGGCAACGCGACGGTTTCAGGCGGGAAGGTCTTCGCCGGGACCAACAACGATGCCCCGTACAACCGGCGGTTCGGCTCCGAGGACCGCTCCCTGCTCGTCTGCCTCGACGAGCAGACCGGCGCGTTTCTCTGGCAGCTCGCCATCCCCAAGCTCGGCTCTGGCAAGGTGAGCGACTGGGAGTTCCTCGGCCTCTGCTCCTCGCCCGCTGTCGAGGGAAACCGCGTCTACATCGCGACCAACCGGGGCGAGGTGATGTGCCTCGACACGGAGGGGCTGGCGGACGGGAACGATGGACCGTACACGTCGGAGGGCCAGTACCTGGCCGGTCCCGCCAAGCCTCCTGTCGAGGTCACGGAGAAGGATGCGGACATCGTCTGGGTCTACGACATGCGCGAGGAGCTGGGGGTTTTCCCCCACAACGTCACGAGCAGCTCGGTGCTGATTCTCGGCGAGAAGCTCTTCGCGACGACATCCAACGGAGTCGACTGGTCGCACACGAACATCCCGAATCCCGGCGCCCCCGCGCTCATCATGCTCGACAAGAAGACGGGAAAGCTGCTCGGCGAGGAGGGCTCCGGGATCTGCAGGAGGATGTTCCACTGCAACTGGTCCTCCCCATCCGCCGGCAAGGTCGGCGGGCAGGAGATCGTGGTCTTCGGCGCGGGCGATGGCTTCTGCTACGGCTTCGCGCCCCGGACGGTCAAGGACGACGAGGGATTCGACATCCTCGAGGAGATCTGGCGTTTCGACTGCAATCCGCCGAGCTACCGGTTCAAGGAAGGCAAGAAGATCAAGTATGCGACGGCGAAGGGGCCGAGCGAGATCATCGCCACGCCCGTCATCTACCGGGACCGCGTCTATGCCGCGATCGGGCAGGATCCGGAGCACGGCGAGGGCGTCGGCCGGCTCTCGTGCATAGACGCGACGAAGGCCGGCGATATCAGCGAGTCCGGCAAGGTGTGGACCTACGACGGCATCCAGCGGACGATCTCGACGGTCTCGATCACAGGCGGCCTCCTCTTCGCCGCCGACTACTCTGGATACGTCCACTGCCTCGACCCCGACACGGGCAAGCTCCACTGGGTGCACGACACCCGCAGCAACATCTGGGGCTCGACGCTGGCCGTGGACGGCAAGGTATTCATCGGCAACGAGAGCGGAACCTTGACGGTTCTCGCCGCCTCGGGGGAGAAGAAGCTGCTGAGCGAGATCGAGTTCAGCGCTCCGATCTACTCATCGCCCGTCGTGGCGAACGGCGTCCTCTACATCGCGACCCAGAGCCACCTCTACGCCGTTGACGGAAGCGGCGAGCGCCCCGGAGCGCGAGCCGCGGCGGTGCATGGCCCGTGACCGCCGCAGGATCCAGCAGAGAGCAGCTCGACTACTGGCGCTTCCGAGCTCTCCGCCGAGCGCCACATCCCTTCGGAGGCTCCGGGGTGATCACCCCCCGCTCCGATACGGTCCCGAGAGACTCATGAGCACTACAACCAGGATGACCGGCCGCCGTATCGTTGCCATCGCAGCGGTCGCGCTCTTCATCCTCCACCAGGACTTCTGGTTCTGGGAGAGCACCGCGCTGGTCTTCGGCTTCCTGCCGATCGGCCTCGCCTACCACGCGCTCTACTCGATCCTCGCGGCCGGCCTCTGGGCCGCGGCGGTCAAGTTCGCCTGGCCCGATCACATCGAGAGATTTGCCGAAGCGGGGGAGCCCGAGGGAGGGGAATCGTCCGGAGGAAGTGTCCGATCATGACACCGATGGTCATCGTTCTCTGCTACCTGGCTCTCCTCCTCGGCCTCGGAATCGCCAGCAACCGGTTCTTCCGGGGAACGAGCCGCGACTTCTTCGTCGCGAGCCAGTCGATCGGATCCTTCATGCTCCTGATGGCGGTCTTCGGGACCACGATGACCGCCTTCGCGCTGGTCGGCTCCACCGGCAAGGCCTACGTCCGCGGGATCGGCGTCTACGGGCTCATGGCCTCGGCCTCGGGCCTCATCCATGCCGCGGTCTTCTTTCTGATCGGCATCCGCCTCTGGAGCTTCGGCAAGCGATATGGCTACGTCTCGCAGATCCAGTTCTTTCGCGACCGCTTCGGGTCGAGCCGATTCGGCTACTTCCTCTTTCCCATCCTCGTCGGGCTCGTCATCCCCTACCTGCTGATCGGAGTGCTCGGCGCCGGAAAGGTGATCTCACCGATCTCCGAGGGGCGCGTGCCTCCCTGGCTGGCGGGTCTCGTCGTCTGCGCCGTGGTGCTCGTCTATATCTTCGCCGGAGGCTCGCGCGGAGCCACCTGGGCGAACACCTTCCAGACACTGGTCTTCATGGTCATGGGCGTCGTGGCGTTCTCCCTGATCGCGAGCAAGCTCGGCGGTCTTCAGGCCGCCACCCAGCAGACGGATCCGGCATACCTTTCGCGCGCCGTGCAGAACGTGGAGATCCAGACCCGCGAGGGGACACTGATCCGCGAAGTCGGCGTTCCTCCGCTGATGTTCCTCACCTACTTCTTCGTCCCGCTCTCGGTCGGGATGTTCCCGCATCTGTTCCAGCACTGGCTGACGGCGAAGAGCGCGCGCTCCTTCAAGCTGATGGTCATCGCGCATCCCATCTGCATCATGATCGTCTGGGTGCCCTGCGTGCTGATCGGAGTCTGGGCCACCGGCGTGAAGGAGATCCCCCCTCTCGCGGAGGCCGAGGCCGGCAAGGTCCTGGCGATGATGGTCAACCTCCTGGTTCACGACGAGTTCGTCACTGGCCTGCTGACCGCCGGCATCCTCGCCGCGATCATGTCCTCGCTCGACTCGCAGTTCCTCTGCCTGGGGACGATCTTCACGAACGATATCGTGCTCCACGTGGCCGGGCGCGAGCGCTTCAGCGACCGGCAGATCGTCTGGATCGCCCGCGGGTTCATCATCGCCATCGTGGCGGTGACCTACGTCATCTCCCTGGTGGCGCCGAAGAACATCTTCGATCTGGCGGTCTGGTGCTTCAGCGGATTCGCATCGCTCTTCCCGCTGGTGTTCGCCGCCCTCTACTGGAAACGGGCCACTGTGTGGGGAGCCTACGCCTCGGTCGCCTCCGCCATGCTCGTCTGGTTCTACTTCTTCCATCTCTCCGAGTACGGGCACGAGTACGCCCTGTGGGGCGGCGTCATGCCGGTCACCTTCTGCTTTCTGGCCGGAGCCGGCGCGATGGTGCTGGTCTCCCTGCTGACCCGGCCGCCGTCGCCAGCCGCGATCGAGAAGTTCTTTCCGCAGCAGCTCGAGATCGACCAGTGATTCGGTGAAACGATCATGAAAGCGACCTCTTCGTCCCAGCTCTTCGCTTCCGCCGCGACCGCGAGGGAGCGTCTCGACGCTCACGTGCGCGAGATCGTCCAGTGGCACTTCTCGCCCGAGACGGGCACTCCGTACTGGCTCGAATGGGCCCGCAGAGAAGGCCGCAGAGTCGCCGAGGACGTGAAGGGCTTCGATGATCTTCTGGCGTTCCCCCACTTCGACGACGAGGCCCTGCGCCGCCTGCCCCACTCGCAATGGATCCCCAGGGCTTACGAGGGAAAGACGTTCCACATCTTCGAGACCGGCGGCACGACCGGCATGCCGAAGCAGCGCATCAGCTGGGAAGACCACCGGATCGACTACTCGGAGTTCTCCAGAACGCTCGATGACCACTACTTTCCTCCCGGCGGCCACTGGCTGATGGTCGGCCCGACCGGCCCGCGACGGCTTCGCCTCGCCATCGAGCATCTGGCCAACGTGCGCGGCGGCTCCTGCTACTTCGTCGACCTCGACCCGCGCTGGGTCAAGAAGCTGCTCGCGAAGGGGCAGGTCGATCAGGCCAACGCCTACAAGGACCACGTGATCGAGCAGGCAGTCGCCATTCTCCAGCACCGCGAGATCCGCTGCCTCTTCACCACTCCGAGGCTGCTGGAAGTCCTCGGCGAGGAGATCTCGGTGCCGGGAGCCGGCATCCGCGGCGTCTTCTGCGGAGGCACATCGATGACCCCTCAGGTCATCCGGTTCCTCGCGGAAGAGGTCCTGGAGGGCGAGGCACAGCTCGTCCCGACGTACGGCAACACGCTGATGGGACTGGCCTGCTCCGCGCCCATCACTGCTGA
>JAFGKN010000556.1 GCA_016928605.1 Planctomycetota bacterium
CGGCGGAGCGCGTCGATGTCCTCCGCGGACATCGCGCGCGAGGCCAGCTCCGGCTCGGGCCCGCAGGCGGCCAGGGCGAGGTGGAGATCGGCCGTCAGCTCGCCCAGGCGCTCCGGCAGCGCGAGCGACCAGCGGCCGGCCGCGGGCTCGGCGGCGCTTCGCAGCTCGCCGAGGAGCGCGCTCCAGCCGTCGACGCCTCCGGCCACGAACCGCTGCGCCATGGCCATCGACCAGGCGCGGCCGTCGTCTCCCCGGTACTCCATCCAGCCCTCGACGGCCGGCGTCCCCCGGAATCCCGTCTCCTCGTCGAGAAAGCGGCAGAGCTCCACCTCCGGGTGCGGCCCCGGCTCGACTCGACGGTAGATCTTGAGGAGCGATGTCTCGTCGATCACGAGAGAGGTGTTGCTCTGGTTCTCGTCGAGAGGGCGGACGATCGCTCCGCGAGATCCCGCCGCGCGCCCGAGCGCGCCCTCCTGAGCGGTCCTCTCGCCGGGAGACCGCGCGAGGGCGAGGAGGATATGCCCGCGGCGCCCCGGCAACTCCTCTCCCCGTCTCCACGCACCGAGCAGGTGGGCCCAGAAAGGCTCGCCGGGCGCGGGGGGATGGATGCTGAACCGGCCGTTATCAGACTCGACGAGGACGCGGAACGCCGGCTGGCGCGCCGGCTCGCGCCCTGCCTCCTCTTCCGTCCGGCTCCAGGCGAGCGGCAGGTGATAGGTGTCGCGCGTCGAGTCTGCGAACCGGACCTCGAGCAGGCAGATCCAGCCCGCAGGCTCTTCCCCTCCGATCGCCACGAGATCGAGAGGGCGGCACCCCTCGACCTCGCGGCCCTTGCCCGCGAACCATCGCTGGCGGGCGATCGCGCCGAGCGGCAGCCGCTCGATCCACCCGGCGATGCAGCCCTCGACGGCTGCGGGGCGCAGTGCCCCGGCGTGCTTCACGGTGGCTTCGATCTCGGGCATGCTCGCGGTCTCTCGAAGAGCCTGGGAACCTCCCACTCGCTCGGCGAGCCTCCGCTCTACGCAGAAGCGGCCCGCAGGTCAAGCCTCCTCGCAGTTACCGGCACATCCGCCTCCGCTTGCGGGATCCTCATTTGGCGGCGCGCCGCGGGGATGCAACACTTGATCGAGCCTTCGGGTCGATGGGGTGACCCGAGCGGTCACCCGCTGCCTCGGCGGGTGAGCGGAAGATGACAGCTCATCTCGCGCGCGAGGCGGCGGACCGGAGCATCGTCCGGCGTCGCTTCGCGGGCGAGAGAAGGACGCCCGTCAAGCCGGGAGAAGGATCGTTGCATCGCATCGCGCTCAGTCATCGAGGGTTTCCGCGCCGCCGCGGCGTCCGTCGCGCCAGGACCGCGGTGATGGCTTGCCCCACGGGAGAGGAGGAGGGATCGACGCGCGCCGGCAAGGCCCAGCCTCGCGCCGGCGGAGCGGTGCTTCTCCTGCTCGTCCTGTGCGCTCCTCTCTGGACGGCCGGCTGCCGGCTGACCGGCGCGTCCAGCGCCCCAGAGCCGAGCGCGGAGTCCGCCCTGGCGGAGTACTCCTCCGCGGTCGGCGAGGGCGCCCGCCGGCTCGCGGCGATGGACCTCTCCGGCAGTGACCTGGAGGATCTGGCGCCCAGCGGCCAGAGGGAGGAGATCGAGCGGCTCGCGCGGGATTTCGCGGCCGCGCTCGAGGATTACAAGGCCGCCTTGCAGCGGATGCAGCCCCCCTGGCCGGAGCTCACGGGGACGGCTCTGCGGCTGCTGGAGCGGGACTTCGAGAGACGAGCGAGCCAGTTGGAGCAGGTGGCGCGCGCGTTCGAAGAGGATGTCCGCCCCCTGGCGCAGAGGGCTCGAGAGCTGACCTCCGCCGCGGGGAAGGAAGCGGCATGTCGGATCCGGAAGGCTCTCGACTATGCGGCCTGCTGCGAGGAGCTGGGCGCTCGGATGTCGGACCAGCGCGCGTACCTGATCGGGATCCACGAGCACGGGCTGCGGTCGCCCGGCGCCGACGATCATCCCGCGCAGCAGGTGCTCCATTTCTGCCTGCTCGAGCGGCTCGATCCCGCCGCCGCCGCCCGTCATGCGGCTGCGCACCGGCGGGCGTGGGAGGGATGGATCCGCCGCAAGTGCAGCGACGAGCGGCCGGAAGCGGCGCTGGAGCTGCTCGCCTCTCTCTACACCGACTCGAGCGGCCGGCCACCGGTCGGTCTCGAGGTGCTTCACGACATCATGGAGAGCTGCATCGACCGCCCGCCCGCCGTCTCCGCGATCGCCGCGATGGAGAGGCACCTCCAGGAGATCGAGAGAGCCCTCCGCTCGTCCGGCGGCGGGAGTGCCGGCACGATCCCCGAGATCGATCACGCGCGGGCCGTTGTCATGCTCTCGAGGGCGCATGGCGACGGAGATCCCGAGCGTGCCATCCAAATCGCTCTTTCCGCGCTGCGCCAGGACTCGACGCTGGTGGAAGCCGTCCACCGCTTCGTGCTGGAGGCCGGTCAGGATCTCATCGACAAGCACTCGCGAAACCGCGAGTACAACCGCGCCTTCAGGGCATTCTCCGGACTGCTCGCGCATGTTCCGGAGCGGCGGCTCAGGGATCTCGCCGAGCAATTCCGCTCGTACGCCATCGACCGGGCGCTCGCGGATCACCGCTCCGCCCGGGATTTGCGGAGGTTCGAGGACGCGAGGCGCATCCTGGACGACCTCGGCCGGCTCGCCGACCGCCCCAGCGAGCGCGAAGAGCTGCGCGGGCTGCTCCACGAGCACTACCTCGCGTACTCCCGGTCTCTGGAACGGACGGATCCGGGCGCGTACCTCAAGGTCTGCCAGGAGATGCACCGCGAGTTTCCGGATGACATGACGGCGAGGCGATGCCTCGACCGCGCCTACATCCAGCGCATGCAGGGCCTGATCGGCGATCTGAAGACGGCCCACCGTCGCCTCACCGCCGACCGCGTCCTCGAGATCCTGAGGGAGGCGCTCTCGCTGGTCTCCACCGAGGAGGGGGTCGATACCTGCCAGCTCTGCTTCCGGCGCATCCGGGACGTGTGGCGCGCGCAGCTCGACCAGGTGCGCGACCCGCGCGATGCGCTCCGGCTCTCCCGCGAGATCGCATCTCTCGCCGGAGAAGGGCGCACCGAGGAGAGATCGAGGACGAGGAAAGTGATCTCGAGGCTGATCACGCTGGCCGCGGCCGAGGAGCGCTGGGGGCCTCTCGAGCAGGCCGTCGAGGCCTACCTCGAGGAGTTCGAGGAGCGCCCCGAGGTCCCCTCCTTCCAGGAGATCTACCTGCGCCTGATCCATCGGCTGGCCCGCACCGGCGAGAGCGGAAAGCTGGCGAGACACCTCATCCTCTTCTCGGCGGTCTTTCCCCGATCGGCGGCGCTCGTCCGCCCCCTCCTCCTGGATCGCCTGGGCCCGGAGAGATCGGACCACCTGAGCTTCTTCGCGATCCTGAAGAAGCTCCAGCCGCACGCTCAGGAGGTCCAGGAGTACGAGCGGCGCCACGGCATCCTCGGATTCGACGTCGTCCAGGAGCTCTGCGGCCTGGCGGATCCGGGGACGTATCCCGTCCTTCGCGGGTGGATCGGCCAGGCGGACGGCGGCCAGGCCCCGCCGGCGGACGGCGGGTGGTTCCGGGGCGCCGCTGCGCAGCCGCCGGGCCGGGGAGGAGAGTTCGAGCGCGGCAGCGGAGCGGAGGCGGTCGCCGGGGCGCTCTCTACCGAAGCTGAGCAGCGCCGGCAGGAGTGGACCTCGATGATCGTGGCAGTGGGCGTCTGCGGGAGCATCATCTTCCCGGTGCTCCTGCTGATCGCGACTCTTCGGCGGGGGACGTTCAGGTTCCGCTGGTACGGGCTGACGGCTCTCTGGCTCGGCATCACGGTGGGGATCCTGCTCGGCGGCTGAGCGGGATGGAGGAGAAGAGGACGGCGACGTGGAAACGACGATGCAAGCGGAGGCGCAGACGACGGAGCGATCCGGATCGCCGGTCGTTTCGATGATCGAGGCTCTGGGCCAGCGCGCCGAGAACCTCCGCGCCCTGCCGGCAGGCGAGGTGGATGCCTTCAACCGTGACGTCGAGGCACTTCACGCGAGCCTGAAGAGGATCTCCGATGACCTCAAGGCGAGCTTCCACATCTGTCCGCACCTCGGCCAGAGGGTCATCTCGGAGAAGGCCCGGCGCGATTTGTTCCGCGACCTGGAGTCGGACGAGCAGCTTCTGGAGAAGATCCGCGGCAAGCTGATGGCTCTCTGCGAGTGCCTACTGGAGACTGAAGAGGTGCTCAAGGTCCTCCCCGAGCTCACGGCGATGCGCAGCGCGCTGGACGCGATCTCGGACGCCGGCCGGCGGAGGACGGCCAGGAACCACCTCGACAACTGCCGCGACCTCCAGGAGGATCTCCTCGAGTGGAAGAAGTCGGCGCGGAGGGGGCTCGAGAAGATCATCGAGAGCGGCCTGCCGGAGACGTTCGACATCGATCTGAGCCTTCCCGGCCAGGAGCCGGACGCGAGCCCCCCGCGCGCCAGCTCGCGGAAGCGCCGCGCCGCGGCGGGACCGTCGAGACGCGCGTCTCCCCCGGACTGCGGTGGGCGCGAGGCGCGAAGCGCCCCGTACAGGCGGAATCGAGCCGAAGAGCCCCGCGAGCCGGAGTCCGCGCCGGCGCCGTTGCCCCGCCGGAGCGAGGATGCGGCGGCCCGGGTGGACAGCGATCCGCTCCGGAGCCGCGTCCGCGACTACCTGAACCGCTGGTCCGCGTGGCATCCGCTGGCGCCATCGCGCCTGGGAGACCGGGTGCAGATCGCGCGGCCGGCAACCGAGACGCTGAAGATCCTGCGCATCTGCGCGCTGTGGGGAGAGCGAAGGATCGAGAACGCCTCCTCGCAGACGCGGGTGGAGGGGGAGTCGGACACGCGATTGTGGGACCTGCCCTGCTCGCCGCCTCCCGCCTTCCGGACCGGTCGCGAGAAGCGGCGGCCGACCCCGCCGCAGGGCGTCCTCGTCGCCTGTCCGAGCTGCTCCGAACAGGCTGAGCCGGCGTGCCCGCGCTGCGGTGGGCGCGGGATGATCCTCGCGGCCGGCGATGTCGAGACGACCTATCGCAGCGCCGATCTCATCGAGGCATCGGGAGGGCGGGCATTGCCTCGCTGGCTCGCGAGGTCGAGCGAGGGCAGCCGGCTCTTCTGGGACTTCCTCAGCGAGCCGGCTCTCCATCGAGACG